>JAYTXV010000164.1:0-11368 GCA_043742805.1 Caulobacteraceae bacterium
ATTGCGGCCATGGTTGCGCCGGGTTATGACCCCCGCCGGTCTTCGGAGTTAGGGTGCGCATGAGTAGTTTCAACGATCGTGAACGGGGTTTTGAAGGCAAGTTCGCCAACGACGCGGCGCAGGAATTTCGCGCCGCGGCCCGTCGCAATCGTATGCTCGGCGAGTGGGCCGCGCGGCTGATGGGGCTCGAAAATGTCGATGATTACGCCAAAGCCGTGGTCAAGTCCGATATCGAGCAACCTGGCGACGAGGATGTCTTGCGCAAGGTCAGCCAGGATCTCACGGGATCCGGGCTGTCAGTGCCTCTGAGTGAAATTCGCTCAAAGATGGACGAGTTCCTGGCAATTGCCCGGGGCCAGATAACCGCCGGCGATTAGAGGTCGTAACTAGACTACGGCGTCTCCGAACACCCTGCGAAAAATCGTATCGACGTGCTTGAAGTGCCAGGCGAGGTTGAACAGTTCCGATAGCTCCTCGTCATTCAATTGGCTTCGAACATCCGGATCAGCCCGCAGCAAATCCAGGAATTTTCCCTCGCCGCGCCAGACCCGCATGGCGTTGCGCTGCACCGCCGAATAGGCGGCTTCCCGGGCCATGCCCTTCTGAGTGAGGGCCAGCAGCACCTGCTGCGAATGGACCAGGCCACCCATGCGGTCGAGATTGCTTTGCATATTCTCGGGATAGACGACCAATCGCTCCATCAGCGACGCCAGCCGGCGCAGGGCGAAATCCAGATGCACGGTCGCATCCGGAGCGATGCCTCGCTCGACGGAGGAATGGCTGATGTCGCGCTCGTGCCATAGGGCGACGTTTTCCATGGCGGGGGTCACCGCCGATCGGATCAGACGGGCGAGGCCGGTCAGGTTCTCGGTCAGGATCGGGTTGCGCTTGTGCGGCATGGCCGAGGAACCCTTCTGGCCGGCTTCGAAGGGCTCCTCGGCTTCCAGCACCTCGGTGCGCTGTAAGTGGCGAATCTCCACGGCCAGGCGCTCGATTGAGCTGGCCACCACGGCCAGGGCCGCGAAATAGGCGGCGTGCCGGTCTCGCGGGATCACCTGGGTGGAGATCGGCTCAGGAACCAGGCCGAGCTTCTCCGCTACGTGGGCCTCGACCCGGGGATCGACGCTGGCGAAGGTGCCGACCGGACCGGAGATGGCGCAGGTGGCGATCTCGAACCGGGCCATGGCTAACCGATCGCGGGCGCGGCTGAATTCGGCGTAATGGCCGGCCAGCTTGAGGCCGAAGGTGGTCGGTTCGGCATGTATGCCGTGGCTGCGGCCGACGCAGGGTGTCAGGCGATGTTCGAGGGCGCGCCGCTTCAGCGCCGCCAGCACCAGCCCGACACCCTCCATGAGCAGGTCGGTGGCGCGGCTGAGTTGCACCGCCAGGGCCGTGTCGTTGACGTCTGATGATGTCATGCCCTGGTGCAGGAACCTGGCCTCCGGCCCGACGATCTCGGTGACGTGGGTCAGGAAAGCGATCACGTCGTGCTTGGTCTCGCGCTCAATTTCATCGATCCGGTCGACGTCGAAGATGACATTGCCGCCCCGCTCCCAGATCGCCCGGGCGGCCGCGGCGGGAATGACGCCCAGCGCAGCCATGGCGTCGGCGGCGTCGGCTTCGATCTCGAACATGATGCGAAACCGGGTCTGCGGTGACCAGATGGCGGCGGCTTCGGGACGGCTGTAGCGTGGGATCATGGGCGAGACTTTAAACCGCCGACGCCAAGCGGGGAAGGGTTCAGGCTTCCGCCGCCTTGCGTTCGGCCGCCACCGTCGCCAGCCGCTTGGCCAGGCCGAAGCACGCCAGCAGATAGTGGAAGGCGCCCCAGACGTAGAAGCCGGCGCTGACCAGGATCCCCTGGCGGGTCGCGGTGACCAGGGAGGCGTGGCACAGCGTCGCTAGCGGGGCCGGGGCGCCTCTGGGCGCGGCGCCGCCCGGACACTGGGTCGCGAAATGCTGGTTGGCGGGGGCATGGTCGAACATGCCCCGAATGGCCGGCAGGATGTGATGCTCGCCCGCGTGGGTGAAGTTGAACTGCGCGAACATGTCGATGATCCAGCCGGTGAACAGCGGCCCGCCGCCCAATGCGATGAGGTTGGCGCAAAGCAGCATCACCGCCGATGCGGTGGCGCGGCGACGGGTCTCCACCACGTTCTGTACGACGGCGAAGGTCGGCCCCAGGTAGGTGTAGTGGAACAGCCCGGGGATCAGCAGGATCATCGCGGCGACACGCCACTCGGGAGCCCGGTAAGCCAGGACGTAGATCGGAACGGCGATGGTCAGGCCAATGGCCGGGGTGAGGGCGTACCACCGTTGATTGTGTTTGCCGGCCCAGTCGCTGACCAGACCTCCGGCCAGGGTGCCCAGACCGGATGAGAACCCGCCGATCAGGCCGAACACCAGGCCCACGGTCGCGTAGTCGAGGCTGAAGGCGCGGATGAAATAAGGAGCCGAGAACTGGCCGATGCCGTAGCCGGCGAAGGAGGCCATGGTCAGACCAAGAACCATGTTCGCCACCGGCCAGTGGCTGAACAAATTGCCGGTCACCGCCGCCAGCTCCTTGATTTCGTGAATCATCCAGTGGTCCGAGGGGGCTGCCGCGACGGTCTCCCCAGCCGCCTCGCCCGCTGTGGCGACACGCTGGACGGGGTCGGAATGGCCCCTGGGGGGCTCCTTGATCAGCAACTTGACCAGCAGGGCCAGAATGACCCCGGGAGCCCCGACCACCATGAAGGCGACGCGCCAGCCGAACGACTTGGCCAACCAGCCGCCGGCCACCGCGCCGATCATGCCGCCGAGCGGAATGCCGAAAGCGTAGATCGACAGGGCCGTGGCCCGGCGCTTGGGCTCGAAATAGTCGGAGATCAGCGAATGCGATGGCGGTGAACAGCCCGCCTCGCCAACGCCGACGCCAACGCGCATGATCAATAGGGAGACGAAGTTGCCAGCAAAGCCGCAGGCGACCGTGAAGCCCGACCACACCACCAGGGCGATCGAGATGATCGAAACCCGGTTCCAACGCTCGGCAAGGCGGGCGATCGGTATGCCGAGCAGGGTGTAAAGCACCGCGAACGACAGGCCGCCCAGCAGGCCAAGTTGGGTGTCGGTAATCTTCAGGTCGACCTTGATCGCCTGGCCGATGGTGGCGATGATCGTCCGGTCGATGAAGTTGAAGGTGTACGCCGCCAGCAGAAAGCCAAGCACTAGTGACCGATAACCGTTGGAGAACAGCGGTTTGGCGTCCGCCGGCGGCGACCCCGCCACGGTTGAGTCGGCCATCAAGATACATTTCCCCTGCAAGAATTAACGGAGACCATCATGGAAATAATCATCGGGGACAAGGTCTGGTCCACCTGGTCAATGCGCCCATGGCTCGTTCTGAAGCATACCGGTGCGCCGTTCATCGAGACCCTGATCCGCCTCCGGCGGGAAAACAGCGCGGAGGTGCGCGACGCGTTGATCGCCGCTGGCTCGCCTAGCGGGCTCGCGCCGGCGCTGAAAGACGGGGCGGTGACGATCTGGGACAGCCTGGCGATCAGCGAATACCTGGCCGAGAAATTTCCCGCCGCCGGCCTGTGGCCGACCGATCCGGTGGCGCGGGCGCTGGGCCGGGCCGCGGTGGCCGAGATGCACTCGGGCTTTACGTCTCTGCGCGGCGAATGCCCGATGGACCTGAGGCGTCATGAACCCGCAACTCTGACCCCAGCCACCCAGGAGAATGTGCACCGTATCATCGCCCTTTGGCGGGACTTGCTGCGTCGGTTCGGTGGGCCGTTCCTGCTGGGCGCCGAATGGTCGATCGCCGACGCCTTTTTTACCCCGGTGGCGACGCGGTTTCGATCCTATGGCGTCCACCCGACCGACTACGGCGACGACGGATCCGCCGGCGCTTATGCCGTCCGCCTCCTGGAGACGCCCGAATACCTGGCCTGGGAGCATGGGGCCTTGACCGACGAGCGCGTGCTGAGCAGCAGCTTGTAGGCTGGCCGGTTACAGAAACCCCAGGGCCTTCAGACTGGCCACGCCCTCGCGGCCCACGACGATATGATCGTGCACAGTGATCCGCAGCGGCCGGCCGGCGTCGATGACCTGGCGGGTCATTTCCACATCGGTCGTGGAGGGTGTCGGATCGCCCGAGGGATGATTGTGCACCAGGATCACCGCGCTGGCCGACAACTCGAGCGCTCGGCGCATCACCTCGCGCGGATAGACCGGCGCGTGGTCGACTGTGCCCTCGTTCATCACCTCATCGGCGATCAGCTGGTTTTTCTTGTCGAGGAACAACACCCGAAACTGTTCGCGCGAAGCCCCCGCCATCGCCACCTTCGCGTAGGCCAGGAGCGCCGTCCAGGACGAGATTACGGTGCGTTTCCTGACCTCCGCCCGGCCCATGCGAACTGTAGCTTCGTGCAGCAGCTTGAGGTCGAGCGCCACCGCCTGGCCGACGCCGGCCACGGTCTTGAGTTCCTCCAGGCTCCCGCCAAGCACACCAGCCAAGCCACCGAACCGTGTCAGCAGCGCCTTGGCGATCGGCTTGATGTCGCCCCTGGGCAGGCTGCGCGCCAGCAACAGTTCAAGCAGCTCATAGTCGGGCAGGGCGGGGAAACTGATCGCCGCCCGCGTGCGCAGGCGCTGGCGATGGCCGAAGTGGTGGGCGGTCGCCCCAGGCGCCGCCTTCGCCGACGCGCGCTGAAACGGTTCGATCGCCTCGCTCGGCTCGGCTTTGAAGAAGAATGCGCCCTGCTCGCGTGGCACCGGTCCGCTCCCGCGCGCCGGATCGACGCCCTAGCAGACTAGAGGGTTTTCAAATCGCGATCCAGCGTTTTTGCAAAGACGCCAAGGCGCCGGTCAATTGGGGCGGAACAGGCCGGCCGGCGACAGGGTGAAGACCTCGTAGCCGGTCGCGGTCACCCCGATCGAATGCTCGCACTGGGCCGACAACGATTTGTCGCGCGTAACCGCTGTCCAGCCGTCGGCGAGCAGTTTTACCTGCGGTTTTCCCAGATTGACCATCGGCTCAATGGTAAAGAACATGCCGGGCTGCAGCTCCGGACCCGTGCCCGGACGGCCGAAGTGCAGGATGTTGGGGGCGTCGTGGAACACCCGGCCCAACCCGTGGCCGCAGAAGTCGCGCACCACGCCGCAGCGCTGGGCCTCGACATAAGACTGAATCGCATAGCCGATGTCACCCAAGCGCGCGCCGGGTTTGACCGCCGCCAGACCGCGCTCAAGGCCTTCATAGGTCACATCGATCAGTCGTTTGGCCCGCGGCGCCACTTCGCCGATCGCATACATCCGCGAATGGTCGCCGTGCCAGCCGTCAACGATCACGGTCACATCGATATTGGCGATGTCGCCCTCGCGAAGGGTGCGCTCGCCGGGAATGCCGTGACAGACTACATGGTTGGGCGAGATGCACAGGGTGTTCGAATAACCGCGATAGAACAGGCAGGCGGGCAGGGCGCCGTGGTCGAGAGTGAATTCCCTGGCCAGCCGGTCCAGATCGCCGGTGGCCATGCCGGGTTTCACATAGGGTGTCAGCATATCCAGGCATTCCGCCGCGAGGCGCCCGGCAATACGCATGCCCTCGAAGCCTTCGGGGCCATGCAGCTTAATTTGTCCGGTGCGGGTGTCCGGCGCCAGGATGTCCTCGGCGAGCGACATGCAGATAGTCTTTCTCTAGCGGTCGCCGGGGGCGTGGATCCACGGCAGGCGATGGTTCAGGCGGATGGCTTGAGGACTAATGTCGCAATTATAGCACAAGATTTCAACGCCCGCCGCAGCCGCGAGGGTCAGTTCGGCGGCATAAATCTTATCGAGATCAGCGCAGGCGGCGAAACGATCGCAGTCGGTGCGCTGGATCACGAACAGCTGCACGGCCCGGTCGCCCTCGGCGACACGGTCGGTGAGTTCCCGCAGGTGCCGCGATGACCGCGCCGCCACGCAGTCCGGGAACTCGGCCAGCGTTCCCGCGCGCCTCAGGTGGCAGTTTTTCACTTCAAGCCAGCACCGGACCCGCCCCGGGCTCTCAAGCACGAAATCCACCCGGCTGGCGGCGCCCATCTTCACTTCGCGGCGATGGATGTCATAGCCGGTCAGTTCTCCGATGGCGTCGGCGGCGAGAGCCTCCGCCACCAGCCGATTGGGGTGCATGGTGTTGATTCCCACCAAGCCGCCGTCCGCCTCGACCAGCTCCAAAGTCCAGGCCAGTTTGCGTTTCGCGTTCTCCGCCGGCGAGACCCAGACGCCGAGGCCGGGGATATTCAGCCCGAGCATCGCGCCGGGGTTGGGGCAATGGGCGGTGATCTGGCGGCCATCGTCGAGCGCGACGTCGGTCAAAAAGCGCTTGTAGCGGCTGACGAGGACGCCGTGGGCTAGGGGTTGGTTCAGGTGCATCCGTCAACCTTGCATGGCAGGCCACTGGCGGGATTTCCGCGGATATAGCGTGGCCCGTCCATCACGCATCCGCTTTTTGCAATATTTCTCGATCAGCATCAATCTCGACGGCCGCCTCCGTGGTTGCGGCAAGCGCGGCGGCGTCCTATGCCCCGGGTGTCAAAGGCGAACCCAACCAGCGGAGCTGCGGTCATGACGGAATCAGAACGCGTCACGGCGGCCGTATTGATAATCGGCGATGAGATTCTTTCGGGACGCACCCAGGACACCAACCTCAACTTCATTGCCAAATACCTAGGCACTTTCGGCATTGACCTGGCTGAGGCGCGGGTGGTGGGCGACCTGAAGGACGAGATAATCGCCGCGCTCAACCACCTTCGCGCCCGCTACGACTATGTCATCACCACCGGCGGCATCGGCCCAACGCACGACGATATCACCGCGGACTGCGTGGCCCAGGCCTTCGGTGTGGCGCTTTATGAGCACCCCGACATCATCGCCATGATGGCCGCGCGCTGGGCCGGCGAACTGAATCCCGCCCGTCGCCGCATGGCCCGGGTGCCCGAAGGCGGCAGTCTGGTGAGGAACCCGGTGCAGGGGCCACCAGGGTTCCAGATCGGCAATGTTTTCGTGCTGGCTGGCGTACCGATGATCATGCGCGGCATGATGGAAGACGTCGGCCCCCGCATGCGCCCGGGCGCCGTGGTTATCGCCCGGACGGTCAGGGTCGAAGGGGCCGGCGAAAGCATGATGGCCGAACCGCTGGAGGCGGTGGCCAAGGCCCACCCGGCCCTGTCGCTGGGCAGCTATCCGTTCTTCGGCCCCGATGGCTTCGGCTCCAACCTGGTGGTCCGCGGCCGCGACGAAGGTGAGGTGCTGGCGACGGTGGAGGAACTGATCGGGGTGCTGGTTAATGTGGGAGCCAAGTCGATCACTAAGGTGGAGGCGTAGGCGGGGTCGGCTCGGCGGACGCTCCGTGGGTGAGACTGGCGAGGGTCCCTAGAACCTAAGTTCATCTTGCCGTCTAAGGTATCTTTGTTCCCGGCCCCGGAAAATCTTCTCATGCTGGCCTGCTGACGTTCATGCCCTGCGTCACAAGGTAGCTGTCGGAGAAAAGGCTGACGTCGAGTATAGCTTATCGAAACCCTTATGACAGAATCCCGCCAGATATCGGGATGATATTTGATGAAAATTTTAATCGCTCTGATTTGCGCTTCTGGAGTGGCAGGGCGACCAAATGACTACGTGGTATCGCCCAAAACTGAAATTGAGGCGCAAGCCCAAACGGGAACTGACAAGGCAGTAAAACCCAAGATTCGCATAACCACGGAAAACATCGATCGTGATGTAGAGGCAATGTATATCGATGGTTTTGGCGTTATAGAATCTTCAGTATTCAGTGGGCCAGAACAGGATCCGCAACGAATATTGGATCGCGCCAAAAAAATCGGGGCGACATTTGTTGTCGTGAGTCGTCGGTATCGAGATATGATATCAAAAAACGTTCCGCTGATGCTTCCCGTGGACCAGGAAAATTTTATCAGCCGCGCCGCGAGTTTTGACGGTTCCGGGGGATCGGGGACTGGTAACTACTCTGGTACTGCGAATAATTATGAGAATGAGACATCCTACATTCTTGATCGGGTGGCGCGATTTGACCAGAAGGCCGTCTTTTTCGCGCCTCTAAGGAGGACGGGGCTAGGAATTTTGGCCAGTGTTCCAACGGGTCTAGAGGGCCACGCGCCCCGATCGCCGAAGGGGCTGTTCATAAGAGCCGTCCGGCGAGGTTCACCAGCCTATCAGGCAGACATTATTGCCGGTGACATTCTGCGGGAGTTGAATGGCATAACCGCGGACGATCCCGAGGTTCCGCGCTCGGCGCTTCTGCCGGGATCAATGAACCATCTCATCCTGACACGGGCCGGCAAAACCTTTGAAACAAACATGATCGTTCCCGTCGATTGGTAGTTTTCCTGGTTTGACGGTCCCTGATTGACACCTCAAACCAGTTCGTTGCGGAACCCCAAACGCTTGATTGCGGCGCCCTAATTTACCTGGTCCACTCATCGGACCTCGATTTTGAACTTCGGCCCCGTCTGGACCGCTATGGCGTCCCGGAAACTCTGGATTTCGGTTTCGCTTAGCGGAAACGTGCGGCTGTTCTCGGCGATGACAAGTTCCTGGGAGGCCTGGCGGATGCGGAAATCGTCGAAGGCGCAAATCGCCCGCAGGACCGCGGCCTGCCGGTGAAACGGGCTGACGGCGCCGCTGGCGCGGGTGTCATGGGCTTTGGAGCTGCCCCGCAAGTTTGGCCTGGGTCGGCGCGTCTTGGCCGCAGGCGCAGCGCTAGGCCGGCCAGGTCGCCGATGTCGTAGTGGATGAACACCGTGGCGTAGGAGTGCAGGGCGGTTATCAAGGCACGGCCGGGGCGCTGACCGTCCACTACCACCGCGTCGGCGCCTGCAGAAGCATCTCCATGGCCTTTGGCCCGGCCACCCGTTAGCCGAGCGGTTCGCGCTCCAACAACCCGCACGGCCGTTCGACGTCCGGGCTGACGTAGGTGACTTTCCGCAGCGAGCCGCCCTGGCTCGCGCTCACCGCGGTGCGCAGATAGGTCTTGTTCAGAGCCAGGTCCCGGTCCTCAATAAGATACTGGGCGAACGAGCGGACCTTGGTGTAGCGGGCGGTCGCCTTGGTGATAAAGAGGCTGATCGGCGGGACCGAGCAGAGCTCCGGCGCGTGACACCGCCGGGTGGGGGCTCTAGGTATGGTCTCCCAAGGGGACGTGGCGGAACCGGTAGACGCAGCGGACTTAAAATCCGTTGGCCATTGGCCGTGAGGGTTCGAGTCCCTCCGTCCCCACCAATCACAAATGTCACCTGAGGCCGCCAATTTTCGCGGTGGCAAAACATCCTCTGAAGACCGCCTCCGCCTCGGACTGGCATATGGTCTAGCCGCAGGCCGCGTCGGTCTTGTTACGGCGCCAGGGGCGCCATAGCGTTGAACATACAGCCAAAAGGGGGAGAAACACCGATGCGAACCACGGTCCTGATGACGGCAATGACCTCGGCGCTCGCCCTCGGCGCCGCGCCGGCCATAGCCCAGTTGGCTCGCGCCACGCCGGGCCAGCCCGAAGCCCGCACGGCTCTGGACCTGACACCCGCCAAAGGAAAGCTCGTGGTGACCACCCCGGCGTTCAAGGACGGCGGCGATATCCCGTTCGAGAACACCATGTATCGGACAAACACCTTTCCGGGCCTGAGTTGGACCGCCGGTCCAAAGGCGACGAGGTCGTATGTGCTGATCATGCAGGACAAAGACCTCCTATGGCGGGGCGCGCCCATCCTGCACTGGACGATGTTCAACATCCCGGCGAGCGTGACCAGGCTGGAGGTCGGGATGACAAAGCCGCCTGAGGGCTCGGGCTATGGCCCCAACTACAGGGGCGCCGCCCAGCCCTATACCGGCCCGCGCACGCCGCCCGGACCCAAGGACCATTATCACTTCGAGATCTTCGCGCTGGACACCACGGCGCCCGCCGAGGCCAGCGGAAGCTACGACGTGCTTCTCGCCGCCATGAAGGACCACGTCCTGGCCAGTGGTGAAGTCGTGGGTCTGGGCCAAAAAGATCCGATGCCGCCGCCGACAGGCTCAAAGCCTGGTGGGGGTTGAGCCAAGGCGGAGTCGCGAACCGGGGCGGAGGGTGGCTGATCCGGCGCTCAACTGGCCAGCAGCGCCAGGAGAGCCGGGTCCCATTTCAGGCCATGCGGCCTCAAGCCGAACAGCTTGCCGTCGAACGACCAATAGGCCCAGCCGACATGGTTCTGTTGGGCGGTCCGGCGGACGAAGTTGATCCACTTCAACCGGCTCATTCGGTTGCTGACGCTGGTGGCTCCAAATTCGTTCATGATCAGCGGCACATTGTTCGCGGCCGCCCAATCGATCCCGACGTGCATATATTGGTCGAGCCGCTTGTATGACCATTCCGTCGGGTTGATCACTCCAGGCGGTTTCGGGAAGCGATAATTCGGTAAGGGTATGGCGTTGACCGTGCCCTGCAAGGTCAGCATCGCCGGAGCGTAGATATGCATTGTATAAATCACATTCGTGTCGTTAATCAGCTTCAGAGAAGCAAAATTGTCGACGAGATCCCATGAGGCCGGAGGAACGATAATCGTGTGAGCGGGGGCATTGGTGCGAATGGCCGCGACGATTTGGGGAGCAAAGGAATTCCAGGTTGCAGTATCATAATGAGGTTCGTTAAGAGCTTCAAAAAATATCTGATTGGGAGTGTATTTATTGGCAAATTGCTGCGTTAATAGATTGATTCCCTGCAGGATTATCGATTCAGAGGCTGCGTCCGACAGATTATAAAATGACTTCTGCGGTTGTATGACCAAAGTCACCGCGAATCCGCCCTGAACAAAAAATTGAACATATTGACTTAGGCGGTCTATCCCCAACGCCACCCTGGGGGCATCCGAGGGCGCTGTTTGTCCATCAATCGGCACTCCGACGATAATATAACTTGGATCGATGGGAATTCGGATATTATTGATTCCCATCGACCTGAGTTTGAACAGGTCGGCAGATGTATATTCGGCGAGCCGAGAGTTATTGACTATATTATCGGCATTTATGCCGCGACTCAGTAAGGCGAGGCGGTTGACGGGCACTTGGGAGGCGGCGTTCGCGCCGCCTCCTGAAAACCAAAATAGCAGAATGCTTAACGCTATCTCAAATTGTTTCGGTTTCATCGGTTATGTTTCCTTTTTTCATTAGTTTATCCTGAAAAATATTTTGATTGTTAAAGACAAAATCCGGGAAAAAATAATAAATTTATAGCAAGACGCGGAAAATAATCCACTTCGAGAAATTTGTCTAATATTAAATTGTTGTCGTATTTATTTTAATGATTTATTATTGCACGTGCCTGGAATACTAATTTTCTGATCTGATAATTAATATT
>JAYTXV010000165.1:0-3869 GCA_043742805.1 Caulobacteraceae bacterium
GTCGGCCAGTCGCCCGAGCATCAGGCCAAGCCGGGCGGTCTCCTCGCCGGTGCGCAGGAAACTCAGCGCCATCGGCGGAAACACCCCGCTGGCGGCCAGCGGACCGGACAGCCCGCCGCCTTCTTTCAGGCCCGCCACGACCCTGGCTATGGCGCCGGACATATGGCTGTTGGACACCGACCGTTGGGCGATGCCGAGCGCCGTGGGCAGAGGCACGCCGCCCTCGACCAGGCTGCCGAGGGTGCGGGCGAAGGCGGCGGTCTCGGCGTTGGTGATCAGCGGACCCAGTTGTGGGACACCCAGGATCAGGCGGTCGAACACCAGCCGCGCGCCCGGCCGCGCCAGCCACTGGCGCACGGCGAAGCCCAGGGCGATCAATGCGCCCAGGCCGATGAGCCCATAGGACCGCACCCCCTCGCTGGCGCCCATCACCATGCGTGTCGCGAATGGTAGCTTGGCGTGGTTACCCTCGAACAGAACCTCGAACTGCGGCACCACCACCAGCAGCATCACCAGGATCACGCTCGACGCCACCACCATCAGCATGGCAGGGTAGACCAGCGACGACACCACGGTCTGGCGCAGGGCTTCGGCCCGATCCAGGCTTTCGGCCAGACGGGCCAGGGCCGCGCCCAGGCGTCCGTCCGCTTCTCCCGCCTCGCACATGGCCGAGGCCATGGGGGGAAACAGCCCCTTGGATTCGATCATCGCCCGCGACAGGGTCGCGCCTTCCTTGACCCGGGCGTGGATCTTGCCGAACGCGGCCTTGACGCCGGGATTTAGGATATTGTCGACACAGACGGCCAGCGCCCGGTCGAGAGCTAGGCCGGCCTCCAGAAGCACCGACAGCTCGCCCATGGCGTTGACCACCGCCTGACGGGTCTGGCTGTTGGCACGGATCGCGGCTTCGGGCTTCACCGCGCCGGTAGCGGCCACGGTTTCGATGGGCAACAGTCCCAAGCGCCGTAGTTGGGCGATTACCTCCTCGCGGGTGTCGCCCTCCAGCGCGCCGGTGCGGACCGCGCCCGAGGGCGTGGCGGCGCGATAGCGGAACGTCGCCATGCTCAGCCCTCCCCAGTCACGCGCAGGACCTCCTCCAGAGTGGTCAAGCCGGCCCGGGCCTTGATGATTCCGTCTTCGAGCATGGTGCGCAGGCCGGCGGCGGCCTGAATCTCCCGCGCCTCGGCCCGGGCCAGGACCAACCGCTCGGTCTCGGCGTCGGTGACCAGCAGCTCCAGAAGCGCGATCCGGCCGCGAAAGCCGGCTCCGGCGCAGCGCGCGCAACCCACTGGCCGCCACAGCTGTTCAAGTCCTGCAGGGTCGACGCCGAGGGCCTCGAAGGTTTCCGGCGTGGGGGTGAAGGTTTCCCGGCAGTGCGGGCACAGCCGGCGCACTAGCCGCTGGGCGAGAACGGCGTTGAGGGTAGAGGTGATCAGAAAGGGTTCGACGCCCATGTCCAGCAGGCGGGTCACGGCCGCCGCCGCGCCGTTGGTGTGCAGGGTTGAAAGAATGGTGTGTCCGGTCAAGGCGGCCTGCACCGCCACCTGCGCGGTCTCCAGGTCGCGGATTTCGCCGACCATCATCACGTCGGGGTCCTGGCGCAGGAACGAGCGCAGGGCGGTGGCGAAGGTCAGGCCGATCTGCGGGCTAACCTGGGTCTGGTTGATCCCCGCCAGCCGGTATTCGATCGGATCCTCGATGGTCAGAATCTTACGATCAACGGTGTTGATCGCCGCCAGCGACGCATAGAGGGTGGTGGTCTTGCCGCTGCCGGTGGGGCCGGTCACCAGCACAATGCCGTGCGGCTGGCGCAGCACTCTGAGGAAACGGGCCAGGGTGTCGTCGTCGAACCCGAGAGACTCGAAATCCAGCGGCAGGTTCGAACGGTCGAGAATCCGCATCACTACGCTCTCGCCATGGATGGTGGGCGCGGTGGCCACCCGCAGGTCGATCTCGTGGCCGCGCACCGCCAGTCGCAGGCGGCCGTCCTGGGGCAGGCGTCGCTCGGCGATGTTCAGGCCGGCCATCACCTTGATCCGCGAGACGAAGGCGGCCTTCAGATGCGGCGGCAGGGGGTCCTCTTCCCGCAGCGCGCCGTCGATCCGCAGCCGGATTTTCAAGGCGTCCTCGGTGGGTTCGATATGAATGTCGGAGGCCTGGGATTCCACCGCCCGGCCAATCAGTGCGTTGACCGCCCGCACCACCGGCGCATCGCTGGACAGGTCCTTCAGGCGCTCCACATCCGCCTCGTCGGCGCCGCCCGCCTCGCCCGGCCCGGCCGCCGCTTCTGGATAGAGCCGATCAAGGGCCAGTTCCATATCCCCCGACTTGGCCACCAGCGGCACGATGGCCCGTCCCAGGGCGAATCCGAGCGCGTGGCGAGCGTCGGCGGCCAGAGGATTTACGAACGCCACCTCGACGGCGTGGGCCGTCTCGCGCAGCGGAATCGCCCGGGCGTCGCGCAGGAATCGCGGCGAGAGCCGGTCGGCGGCCAGGGGTTCGGCGGGAAAGTCGGCCGGTGTGGCGATCCGCAGACCGGCGGCCTCCGCGATGGCGGCCGCCAAGGCCTGTTCTGAGACCAGCCCCAGCCGGGTCAGAACCGTATCGAGCGGTTCACCGGTCTCGCTCTGCACCAGGCGCGCTCGCGCCACGGTCTCCGCCGGCGCCAGTCCCCGCTCCAGCACCAGCCGATCCAGGGTAAAGCCTGGGTCGGGGGCGACGGCGACGGCGGGGGGCGGGCTTTGGACGCCGTCAGCCAAGGGGTAAGGCGCTCCGGGTCCCTGGGTTCTTGACGAGGGTGGTCATCAGTTCCTTGCTCATATCCGAACCTTGCTTACGCTCGATCCTTGTCAATCCCGTGACCGTCGACCGTGACTGTCGCACCCGACAGAACAAGCGTGCGCCGCGACGGTGATTTAAGCCACGTTGGTCCAAGCGCGATTGACTCCCAGATACCTCCACGGCATTTTTCCGTCGCTTATTTCGGCTTTCTGGAAGCTATAAAAGACCAATTCTGGGGGAGACGGCACTTGCGATCTGAAGACCATGTGGATCTTGGCGCGTTCATCGCGGGCGTGAAGCGCCGCAATCCCGGCCAGGACGAATTCGTCCAGGCCGTTCAGGAAGTGTCGGAAGACATCTTCGACTTCATCCAGGACAAGACCCAATACCACGAATATCAGATCCTGCGCCGCATCGCCGAGCCGGACCGTGTGATCAGCTTCCGCGTCTGCTGGGAAGACGACAACGGCTCGATCCGGGTCCAGCGCGGTTGGCGGGTACAGAACAACAACTCCATCGGACCCTATAAGGGCGGTATCCGCTTCCACCCCAGCGTCACCGAAAGCGTTCTGAAGTTCCTGGCGTTTGAACAGACCTTCAAGAACAGCCTGACCGGCCTGCCCATGGGCGGCGGCAAGGGCGGCTCGAATTTCAATCCCAAGGGCAAGTCCGATCACGAAGTGATGCGTTTCTGCCAGTCGTTCATGACCGAACTCTATCGCCATGTCGGCGCCGACATCGATGTGCCGGCCGGCGACATCGGCGTGGGCGCCCGCGAGATCGGCTACATGTTCGGCCAGTACAAGCGCATCACCAACCAGTTCACCGGCGTCCTGACCGGCAAGGGCCTGGAATTCGGCGGCAGTCTGATCCGCACCGAGGCAACCGGCTATGGCGCGGTTTATTTCCTCAAGAGCATGCTGGAAAACATCGGCGATTCCGTCGAGGGCAAGACCGCCGTGGTGTCCGGCTCGGGTAATGTGGCCACTCACGCCGCCGAAAAGATCGTCCAGCTGGGCGGTAAAGTCCTGACCTTCTCCGATTCCGACGGCTTCATCCACGATCCGGCCGGCATCGACCAGGAAAAG
>JAYTXV010000166.1:0-2175 GCA_043742805.1 Caulobacteraceae bacterium
AGGACTCGAACCTGCGAAGGCGTACGCCAGCGGATTTACAGTCCGCCCCCTTTGCCACTCGGGACATTCCCCCCGACGCGCTTCCGAGAAAGACCGATCTTGGGGCCACCGGGCGAACCGGGGTGGACCCGCTTCACCTTTGAAAAGCCTGCCGATCACACGCCCAAGCCATGTTAGACGTGTAAACAGAAGCCCATCCCGGGCCCCAAAAACGGAGCGCGTCTTATAGTGGCGTCCAACCATCAACGCAACGACCGCGGCGCCGGCCACCGCCAAAACACCGGCGCGGGGCCCGATCACGCGGCCGGCGCCGGTCACCGCAAACGCCTCGAGGAGGCGCGCGCCGAGTGGCTGTGGGGCTGGCATTCGGTGGTGGCGGCGCTGGAAAACGAGGCGCGGCCCAAGGCCAAGCGGCTGCTGGCCACGCCGGATCGGGCGCATCAGCTCAAGGCGCGATTCGGCGACGCGGTCGACGTGGAACTGACGGAGAACCCAGCGCTGTCGCAGATCCTGCCCCCCGGCGCCGTGCACCAGGGCGTTGGCTTGCGGACGCCCCCGCTCGAGCCAATCGACCTCGACGTCCTGGCCACCCCGGTCAAGGGTTTTCTGATCATGCTCGACCAGGTCACCGACCCCCAGAACGTCGGCGCCATCTTCCGCAGCGCCGCGGCGTTCGGCGCGCGTGGGGTGATCGTCCAGGACCGGCACGCGCCGCTGCTTACCGGCGCCCTGGCCAAGGCGGCGGCCGGAGCGATCGACAAAATCCCCCACGCGCGGGAGGTCAATCTGTCGCGGGCGCTCGAGCGATTGGAGGCCTTGGGCTGGCGCGCCGTGGCGCTCGACGGCGGTGCCCCAGCCGTGCTTTCGGAGGTGCTCGACGGGGCGCCCACCGTGCTGGTGATGGGCGCCGAGGGCGAAGGCGTGCGGCGCCTGGTGCGCGAACATTGCGACGCCCTGGCCAACATTCCGATGCCGGGGGGCTTCGACAGCCTGAACGTCTCGGCCGCCGCCGCCGTGGCGCTGTATGAGGCCAGCCGGCCCCGCTGATCCGCTGGTCAATCGCCGCCGCCGAAGCGCGCCGTCCAGGCGGCGATGTCGGCCTCCTCGATCTTGCGGAACAGAACGGGCGGCGTGGCGATCTTCAGCCCGGCGCGCGCTCGCGACAGCTCGGCTTTCGCATCGACGGACGGCCAGACCGGCGGCCAGGTCTCGCCTACCGCCAGGGCCATGGCCTCGGCGGCGAAGGGAATCACCGGCGCGCTGACCCGGGCGTAGAGCCCGACCAGATTGATCGCCGTGCGCACGATCACCGCCGCCCGCGCCGGATCGGTCTTGATCGCCGTCCACGGTGCGGCCTCCTGCAGATATTCGTTGCCCAGCACCCAGAGTCCCCGCAGCGCCTGGGCGGCCTTGCGGACCTCGATGGTTTCGAACTGGTTGGTCAGGTCGGCGATCCGAGCCGAGACATCGGCGAACAACTTCTGTTCCAGAGGCCCAGGTTCGCCGTCGCCCGGGATTATGCCCTCGAAGCGGGTCTCGCAGAACTTCAGGATCCGATTGACGAAGTTACCGAGTACGTCGGCCAGATCGCGGTTAACCGCCGCCGTCAGCTGCTCCCACGTAAAGGCGCTGTCGGAGTGTTCAGGGCTGTTGGCGGTCAAGTACCAGCGCCAGCAATCGGGGGGCAGTATTTCCAGGGCCGCGTCCATGAACACCCCCCGGCCCTGCGAGGTGGAGAACTTGCCGCCATACCAGTTGAGCCAGTTGAACGCCTTCAGAAGGTCGACGGTCTTCCAGGGCTCGCCGGAGCCGATGATGGCGGCGGGGAAACTGACGGTATGGAAGGCGACGTTGTCCTTGCCCATGAACTCGACGTAGCGCACGTCGCCCGCGCCCTGATCCTCGCGCCACCACGAGCGCCAGTCGCCGCCGTTGGCTTGCGCCCACTCTTCGGTGGCGGCGATATATTCGATCGGGGCATCGAACCATACATAGAACACTTTGGACTCGAAGCCGGTGCGGGGTTGTCCGCCGCGGGCCACTGGCACGCCCCAGGCCAGATCACGGGTGATGCCGCGATCGATCAGCCCCTCGTCCAGGTGTTTCAGGGCGATCGAGCGGGCCAGGCCGGAGAACTCGGCCTTTGAGTCGAGCCACCCGCGGATCTCGTCCTGC
>JAYTXV010000167.1:0-12304 GCA_043742805.1 Caulobacteraceae bacterium
CTCTGCGACTTCAAACGTAAAGACGCCGCATACGCCGACGCCGTTTTGATGAACGTGCAGCATAATTTTAAGCGCGGCTTCCCTGGATTTGTTAAAAAACCGCTCAAGGATATAGGTCACGAATTCCATAGGTGTGTAGTCGTCGTTGAGAATCAACACTCGGTACATTGAGGGCTTCTGGGTCTTGGTCTTCGTCTGAGTGACGACGGCCGTCCCGACGCCTATGGTCGAATTTCCTTGCTGCTTGTCCGCCACGACGGCTCTCCAACGCGGGGGCAATTACCCACCGACCGATTAGATATGGAAACTTGCGCGCATTGGAAGGCCCCATTCGCGGGCAATGCCGTTCAACGGTGAAAAGATCGCATTTCAGGCGGGGGTTTGGGTTAATGGCGTCCGGGATTTAACCCGTTTCGCCCAAAAGCCGCGACCTTTGATCACGGCGCCGCTGATCAGACTTTGAGGTTCAAGGCCGCCCCGATCGCAACGGCGAGGTCGGGCCAATGATCGAACCGCTGATGGCGATCGGGCGCGCACGGCGCGTAGGGTCGCAGACGGTAGTCGGCGACTGATTGGAACCTGTGCACTTCAGGCGCTTCCTGTTCGACGGAATCCAGATTGGGCAGAAGATCGTCAATGAACGCCGTGCCCAGCCGCGTGCGCCCCGCCATCGCAGCCACCGGACGCCCCTTCGGCCCCGCCCCGATGACAAGCGGGTAGGGCAGGCCGTTGTCGATCAGCCAGCGGGCTCTGGCGGGCCGGCTGTGCGGCGGAGCGTTGGTGAGAATGACGATGGTGGCGTTTTCAGCCAATGTAGCCAAAGCCTCGGGAGCGCCGGGCGCAACCTCCATCAGATGCGGGTTGCATTCAAAGAAAGCGTCGAACAGCTTTCTGCCATCTTTCACGTCGAGGTGGGTGATCGCACCCGGTCGATAGATATTTTGAAACAGTGCAAAACGGTCGATCCGCATTTCCAGTCCATGCGTCCCGACGAACTGTTCGAACCCGCGCATGAATAAGCCCAGGACTTCGTCCACATCCACCACGATCAGGGGCCGATCGGGATCGATACAAAGGCCAAAGACTTCCGGTGGGAGTGGTGTGGTGTTCGTGGCCGCCTCCCGTGGGCTAACGTCGGCTTAAGGATATTGCGGTCAATAGCGTTCTGGTAGTCGTTTCGGGCGAATCGCATGACCAAAACCGTCCTCATTGTCGAGGATAACGAGCTGAACATGAAGCTCTTTCGCGACCTGATCGAATCGCTCGGACATGAGACTCTCCGCACCGGCGAAGGTCTCGCGGCTTTCAAGCTCGCCCGGAAACACCGGCCGGACCTGATCCTGATGGATATTCAGCTCCCAGCTATGTCCGGCCTCGAGGTCACGCGCTGGTTGAAGGAGGACGCTGACCTTGCGGCTATCCCGGTTGTGGCGATCACGGCATTCGCTATGCGAGGGGACGAGGAACGCATCCGCGATGGAGGTTGCGCGGCATATATCGCCAAACCAATTTCCGTGTCGGGTTTTCTAGACACGATGAGACGGTTTCTGGCCTGACTCTTTTCTGGCCAGCAAAGTATTCTGGGCCGCCTGGGCGGGCAGATATCAGACTATTTGATCTTGCCTTCGCGGAATTGCACGTGCTTGCGAACAACGGGATCGTACTTCTTGACCACCATCTTTTCGGTCATGGTGCGGGCGTTCTTCTTTGTGACGTAAAAGAAGCCGGTGTCCGCCGTCGAATTAAGGCGAATCTTGATCGAAGCCGGTTTGGCCATGGCGAGTAACGTCCTGATAGCGCGCGGCGTGGCGGCTGGAAATTAGAGAGGGGCGGAACATACGGATCGAGCGCCAGATGTCAATGTTCAAACAAAATGGGTTTGCCCAATCTGTTCCTTCAGAGATGAACCAGTTGTTGGCGCCCGCGCGCGAAGCTCAGGGAAGGCGCCGGCCTTGTCGGATCGGCCAGGCGCAACGGTATTTCCCGCAACACGAAGCGGGTGACGCTGGGCAGATCGAGATCCAGGGCTTCCTCGAGTTCGACCCAGGCGATCTCGTCCAGCTCGCCGCAATCAGCTTGGCGCTCAAGGCTGATCAGACGATCGGCCTCGGCCATGAAGAACCGGGCGTCGAAGCGCTTGGGCGAGGCCGCCGGGGTGATGGCGCGGGCTACGAACTCAAGGGCGTCAAGGTCGGGCAGGGCGCCTTGGGCCAGAAACTCCCGCCACGGTCCGTTGCCGGGGCGGGCGGGTGCCGGCCTCGCCAGCAGCAAGCCCACTTCCTCGAAGGTCTCGCGAATGGCCGCCAGAGCAAGCGCCCGGCAGCGCGACGGCGGAGCTGTCTTGCCCAGCCGGGCCGCCACGTCGTGGCGCAGGTCGGTGGCGAAAGGGGCGTGAAAATCCGCGCGGTCGATCCGTCCACCGGGGAACACCCATTTGCCTGGCATGAAATTGTGCCCGCCGTTGCGCCGCCCCATAAGCACCCGAGGCTGGGCTGCGGTGCGATTGATAATGATCAGGGTGGCTGCATCACGTGGCTTAACAGGGCGTTTCCCCGCCCGAAGCGGGTCGGGTCTGGGGGAATCGACATCTTTAAAGGCGTCGTTGGTCATCCGACGACATTAGTCCGACCCCAGGGAGGGATGAAAGTCTGCCCTAAGGGCAAGGTCGCGCAATCGTCTATCGCCGCCGCCCAGGCTTGCCAGGACGCCCCCCCGGCTTGGCCCGGCCGCGAAGGCCCAATCGGGGCTTGGGGGCGCTCTTGTCGGCGGCTTCGGGCTCGCTGAGCATCTCCAGCAAAAGTCCACCGGTAATCGGGGTGGCTTCCCGCAGTTTCACCGAAACCTGACGCCCCAGCCGCCAACGGGCGCCGGTGCGTTCTCCCACCAGGGCGTGCAAATGATCGTCGTGAATAAAATATTCGTCGCCCAGGGTCGATACCGGGATCAGCCCGTCGGCGCCGGTCTCGTTAAGCCGCACGAACAGGCCGAACCGGGTGACCCCCGTTATGCGGCCCTCGAACGACGCGCCCACCTTGTCCTCCAGAAACGCAGCCACATAGCGGTCGATCGCGTCGCGTTCGGCGGCCATCGACCGGCGCTCAGCTAGAGTGATGTGTTCGGCGGTATCCTTGAGGTGGGCGATATCGCTGTCGCTCAGGCCGTCGTCGCCAAGACCCAGCGCGCGGATCAGCGCCCGATGGACGACAAGGTCGGCATAGCGCCGGATCGGCGAGGTGAAGTGCGCATAGCGGTCCAGATTGAGCCCGAAGTGACCGATGTTCTCGGCGGAATAGATCGCCTGCATCTGGGTGCGCAGCACCACCTCATTGACGATCTCGCCGTGAGGGCCGCCGCGCGTCTCGTCCAGAAGACGATTGAAGCGATTGGTCCGGGCCGGCTCTCCCTTGTTCCAGGGCATGCCCACGGTGACGAGGAAGTCCGCCAGCGCCTGCAGCTTCTCGGCGCTGGGCGTGTCGTGAACGCGATAGATCAACGGCGTCCGGCGTTGCTCGAGCGTCTCGGCCGCGCTGACATTGGCCTGGATCATGAATTCTTCGATCAGCTTATGGGCTTCCAGTGAGCGGCGCGGCGTGATGGCCGCCACCTCGCCCTCCGGGTTCATCTGGATTCGTCGTTCGATCGACTCGATATCCAGCGGTGAACGGCGGTCCCGTCCCGCCTTGAGCACGGCGTAGGCGGCCCACAGGGGCTTCAGGACCGGCTCGAGCAAGGGGCCGGTGGCGTCATCGGGCTGGCCATCGATCGCCGCCTGCGCCTGTTCGTAGGAGAGCTTGGCCGCCGATCGCATGAGCCCGCGGACGAACCGGTGGCCACGTTTGCGACCGTCGGCGCCGAACACCATCCGCGCCGCCATGCAGGCGCGCGCCTCGCCCTGTTTCAATGAGCACAGACCGGCCGACAGCCGTTCGGGCAGCATAGGCTCCACCCGGTCCGGGAAATACACGCTGTTACCCTTTTCCCGCGCCTCGCTGTCGAGGGCGGAGCCCGGGCGCACGTAGGCGGCCACATCGGCGATCGCGACCCAGACGATCCAACCACCAGGATTGGCGGGATCATCGTCAGGCTCGGCGTATACGGCGTCGTCGTGGTCCCGGGCGTCCGCCGGGTCGATGGTGATCAGCGCCAGATCGCGCAGGTCGGTGCGGGCCTTCAGGGTCGGCGCCTCGGCCGCCAGGGCTTCGGCCTCGACAGCGTCGGAAAAACCGGTCGGCAGGCCGTGGGTGTGTATAGCCACCAGCGACGCCGCGCGCGGGTCATCCTCACGGCCCACAACCTCCAGCACCTTGCCCCGGCGAGGGCCGTGCGGCCGGTCAGCCGAGCCACCGACCTGGGCCAGAACCAGATCGCCGTCGCGCAGGCCGGCGCCTTCGGCCTCAGTCAGGATCAGGCTCTCTTTCGACCGGCGACTCACCGGCTCGACGCGGATTTCCCGGCCGGATTTTCGAACCACGCCGAGCACGCGGTGCGCGCTTTGACCCACTCGCTTGATCAGCCGCGCTTCGCGCTCGCCGGATTCAAGAGTTTCGAATCGCACCAGCAACCGGTCGCCCAGACCCGGCGCGCCGGCTTTGGCCTCGTCCTGACCGGCCGCAAGACGGATTGCCGGCGAATCCCGCGCGGCTTTGACCAGACGGACATAGAGGTCACCGTCGGTGTCGCGCTCGACCACATCCACCACGCCCACGGGCGGCAGCGCCTCGGCGTTCAGGCGTGTCTTCCGGGCGGGTGGGGCTCGCCGACGGAGAGGCGGGCGGGGTTTGGCCATGATCAGGCCGGACGCCGCCGGCGTTCGCCCGGAGGTGACCGGGTCAAGAGGCCTTCTTTCGCACCGCCGGGGCTTTCGCGGCGGCCCGCTTGGGTTTGGCGGCGACCTTCGGCTTCGCCGCCGGCACAGCGGCGCGCTTGACGGGCTTCTTCTTACCGCCGGGCTGCGCTTCCCGGGCATCGATCAGGGCCACGGCCTCTTCGATGGTCAGCAGAAGAGGATCGGCCCCCTTCGGCACGTTGGCGTTGGTGGCCTCATGCTTGATGTAAGGGCCGTAGCGGCCCGCCAGAACCTTCACTGGCTTGCCCGTCACCGGGTGCACGCCAAGTTCCTTCAGCGCCACCGAAACTTCGCCGGTTCGCCCACCACGCCCGGCCTTTTTTTCAGCCAGAACCACGACCGCGCGGTTCAATCCCACTTCAAAAACTTCGTCGGCATTGGACAGGTTGGCGTAGGCTCCGCCGTGCTGGACATAGGGGCCATAGCGACCGATGCCGGCCAGGATCATGCCGCCGTCTTCTGGGTGGACGCCAACTTCTCGGGGCAGGCTGAGCAGGCGCAGCGCCTTGTCCAGATCTATGCCGGCCGGTGGCCAATCCTTGGGCAGGCTGGCGCGTTTGGGCTTGTCGGCCACCTGTTCAACATAAGGACCAAATCGGCCGTTCTTCAGCCAGATCGCCGCGCCGGTGGTTGGATCGATGCCCAGTTCCCGATCGCCTGGCGTATCGTTCTCGTCGCCTTCGGATGAGGCGATCGGCCGGGTGAATTTGCATTCCGGATAGTTTGAACAGCCGATGAAGGCGCCATAACGGCCGGTCTTCAGCGACAGTCGGCCGGCCCCACAGCTTGAGCAACCTCGTGGGTCCGTGCCGTCCGCCTTGGGTGGGAAGATGTGCGGTCCTAGCGCCTCGTTGAGCGAATCCAGGATCTGGGTCGTGCGCAACTCGCCGATTTCACCGACCGCGGCATGGAAATCCGTCCAGAACTCCCTCAGCAGCGCCTTCCAGTTCAGGTCCCCGGCCGAAACCAGATCAAGCTTTTCCTCAAGCCCGGCGGTAAAGTCGTACTCAACATAACGTTTGAAGAACTGTTCGAGAAAGGCGGTGACCAGGCGACCGGCGTCCTCGGGCACGAACCGGTTCTTGTCCATCCGCGCATAGCCGCGGTCGCGCAGCACCGTCAGGATCGAGGCGTAGGTGGAGGGGCGGCCAATGCTCAGCTCCTCCATCTTCTTCACCAGGCTGGCTTCGGAATAGCGTGGCGGCGGCTCGGTGAAATGTTGATCGGCGCGGGCGGCGAGCACCTTGGCGTCCGCGCCTTCCTTGACCGGCGGCAGTCTTCCGCCATCCTCGTCAGCGGCGTCGTCCCGGCCTTCCTCATAAACCGCCAGATATCCGGGAAACAGCACCACCTGACCGGTGGCCCTAAGACCCGTCCGGCCGTCGGCGCTTTCCAGGTCGATGGCGGTGCGCTCGATGCGCGCCGATTCCATCTGCGAGGCGATCATGCGCTTCCAGACCAACTCGTACAGGCGGCCCAGATCCGACTCCAGGCGCAGTTGGCCGGGATTGCGTTCCAGGCTGGTCGGACGAATCGCTTCGTGGGCTTCCTGGGCGTTCTTGGCCTTGACCTTGTAAAGGCGTGGGCTCTCGGGAACGTATTCCTTGCCATACAGGCTGGAGATCACGCTTCGGGCCTCGGTCAGGGCCTCGGGCGCGGACTGCACGCCATCGGTCCGCATGTAGGTGATGAGACCCACGGTCTCGCCACCGATGTCGATGCCCTCATAGAGTTTTTGGGCGGCCTGCATCGTGCGTTGGGCGGAAAAGCCCAGTTTCCGCGATGCTTCCTGTTGCAGGGTCGAGGTGGTGAACGGCGGCGGCGGGCTGCGCCGGGCCGGCTTCTTTTCCACCGCGGCGACTTTGAATGTCGCCGCCTGGACGGCGGCCCTTGCGGCCGTAGCAACCTGCTCGTTCGGCAGGTCGAAGCGTCCGAGCTTCTTGGACTCGTGCTTGACCAGGCGAGCCAGGAAGGGATCGCTGCCGGCCGTTACGTCGGCCTCGACCGACCAGTATTCCTGTGTCCTGAACGCCTCGATCTCGATTTCGCGATCGACGATAAGCCGTAGAGCGACGGACTGAACCCGGCCGGCGGAGCGGGAGCCGGGGAGTTTTCGCCAAAGCACGGGCGAGAGCGTGAAGCCCACCAGATAGTCCAGCGCGCGGCGCGCCAGATAGGCGTCCACCAGCTCCATATCGATGGCGCGGGGATGCTTCATCGCCTCGGTCACGGCCGATTTGGTGATGGCGTTGAACACTACCCGCTCGACGGCCGCGCCCTTCACCGCCTTGCGGCGGTTGAGGTCCTCCAACACGTGCCAGCTGATCGCCTCACCTTCGCGATCGGGGTCGGTGGCGAGGATCAGGCGGTCGGCGCCCTTCAACGCCGTGGCGATGTCGGCCAGCCGCTTGGCCGATTTACTATCGACCTCCCAACTCATGGCGAAATCGTCGTCGGGCCGCACGGAGCCATCCTTGGAGGGCAGGTCCCGCACATGGCCATAGGACGCGAGCACCGTGTAGCCCGGCCCAAGATAGCGGTTGATGGTCTTGGCTTTGGCCGGACTTTCGACGACGACGACATTCATGCGGGGAATTGGCCACAGGCTTTTCAGGTTAGGCGCCGTCCAAAAGGGGTGACGCGAAGGCAAGGTGGGGGCGAGCCCCCGTCCGTGTCAACGTGCGCCCCGCCGAACGGTTTCGCGGGACGACCGAAACTCCGGCTGTTTACAACCGAATAGCAAGGCCGCCGGGGACCAGTTCGACCCTGCCCGCGACGGCCATTTCTATCAACGCGGCCAACACCTTCGACACCGGCGCGCCGGACTCCCGCGCGAGCGTGTTGATGGCGGTGGGGGTGGGTGAGAGCAGGGATTCGAGGGTCGCCAACAAAGAGTCATCTCCCATGTCTACGGCGCCGGAGTTTTCGGTCGGGATGAAATCGGGCGCCCCGCGCTCATCTTCCGCGAAGCCGGGAAGGCTGTCGAGCACCCGCAGCACGTCTTCGGCGTCCTCGACCAGGGTGGCGCCCTGGCGAATCAGGTCGTTGGCCCCGCGCGACCGAGGATCGAGCGGTGAGCCGGGCACGGCGAACACCTCGCGCCCCTGTTCTCCCGCCAGGCGGGCGGTGATCAGGGACCCTGATCTGAGTTCCGCCTCGACCACGACCACACCCCGTGAGAGGCCCGAAATGATTCGATTACGGCGCGGAAAATCAGCAGCCTTGACCCCGGCGCCGATCGGCCGTTCCGAGACGATGCAACCTTTCTGGCGCAACGCATCGTGCAGGTCGGCGTTCTCGGACGGATAGATATTGTCCACGCCGCCCGCCAGCACAGCCACCGTGCCGCTTCTCAGGCCGCCCTGATGCGCGGCGGTGTCTATTCCGCGAGCAAGGCCCGAGACCACCACCCAACCGGCCTCGCCAAGCGCGGTGGCGAGGTCGCGGGCGAAACGCCGGCCCGCCGCCGAGGCTGTCCTCGCCCCGACGATGGCGACCATTTTCCGGGTCAGCAGCGTCTCATCGCCAAGTACCCAGAGCACCGGCGGCGGCGGGTCCAGGACCGCCAAGGGCAACGGAAAGCCCGGATCGCGGCCGATCACCAGACGCGCGCCCAGAGCGGCGCCGGCGTCCAGTTCGGCCCTTGCCTCATCGACGGTCTGAATGCGGAGAGCCTGGCCGCGTCCGCCGCGCCGCGCCAGGTCGGGCAGCGCGCGCAGGGCGGCTCCGGCGGATCCGAACTGTTCGATCAGGCGCACGAATGTCACTGGCCCGACCGAATCGGTCCTGGCCAGCCGCAGC
Organism: Caulobacteraceae bacterium; assembly: GCA_043742805.1. GTDB lineage: Bacteria > Pseudomonadota > Alphaproteobacteria > Caulobacterales > Caulobacteraceae > Acaudatibacter. Next base: position 8,648 of record JAYTXV010000167.1, read on the forward strand.
CAATTGAGCTGCTCCTCCCCGTTCAGGGCCTGGATTATCAAGCGCTGGCGGTCGCTTTCGAGCCGCCGATCCGCGGTTCCTGGCCTTTCAGCAACCGCCGGATATTGGCGTCGTGGCGCAGGAAGATCAGCATCGCCATTCCCACCGACAGCCAAAGGCCTTCCGTCGTCGACAGGTGGAGCGCCACAAGCCGTTGATTAAAAATGACAAACCATAGCGGCGCCATCACGGCCGCGGTCAGGGAGGACAGGGAAGAAATGCGAAACACCAGCGCCATGGCAATCCAGGTCGCCCCGGCCGCGAGGCCCACGGGCCAGGCGATACCGAAAAGGACGCCGAAAAACGTCGCCACGGCCTTGCCGCCCTTGAAGCCCAGCCAGACCGGAAAAATGTGTCCAAGAAAGGCCGCCCCACCGGCGACGACGGCCGCCAGCGGCGAGACCAGGGCGCCGGCGATCAGGGCCGCCGCGGCCCCCTTGCCGCCATCACCCAGCAAAGTGATCAGCGCCAGGTCCCGGCGGCCGGTGCGCAGCACGTTGGTGGCGCCGATGTTCCCCGAGCCTATGGTCCGAATGTCTCCGGCCCCGCCAAGACGGGTGGTGATCAGCCCGAACGGTATCGAACCCAGCAGGTAACCTCCGCCGAGGCTGGCCGCGAGTTCGATGATGGGACCCTGCAGGACTGGCATGGGTTCAACCTACGGCAACCGCCATCTTCGGCAATAGGCTTTCAATGATCCTGTCGAACAGGCTCACGAGTCACCGAACACCACCCGCCCATCCACCAGCGTCATCAGCACCTGCCCCTGAAGACGCCGGCCATCGAAAGTGGAATTCTTTGATTTCGAGGTGAGCATCGCCGCGTTGATCAGCCTGGGGGTGTCGATATTGGCCAGGATCAGGTCGGCCGGGGCGCCCACGCCCAGCCGCCCGGCGGCTAGGCCGATGGCTTTGGCGGGCGCCAGGGTGACGGTTTCGATCAGACGAAGCAGCGGAATTCGCCCCTCATGGTAAAGGGACAAAAGCGCCGGTAGCAGGGTTTCCAGCCCAATGGCCCCAGGCGAGGCTTCATCGAACGGCAGTCGCTTTTCCTCCGGCGGAGCCGGCGCGTGGGCCGAGACAACGATGTCCACCAGCCCCGAGGCCACCGCTTCGATCAAAGCCAGGCGATCATCTTCGCCGCGCAGGGGCGGCGTCAATTTCCAGAAGGTCCGATAGTCGCCGATGTCGAGTTCGTTGAACGTCAGGTGATTGATCGACGCGGTGGCGATCACCGGCAAGCCCGCCGCCTTGGCCCGCGCCAGGCTGGCCAGCGGGGCTGCGGCGCTGATCTGATCGACCATCAGCCGGGCGCCGGTCAGGCCGGCCAGGGCGATGTCGCGTTCCAGCATGATCGTCTCGGCTTCCACCGGCTCCGACGATAGTCCCATGCGTCCGGAAAACTCGCTTTCGGTGGCTACGGCGCCGGCGGTCAGCCAGGGGTCGGCGGGGCGATGGGCCACCAGAACGCCCAGGCCACCGGCGTAGGCGAGAATGCGGCGCATCACCCGCGAGTCGATGATCGGATGGTCGGAGTCCGAAACGAATACGCAACCCGCCTCGCGCATCAGGCCGATCTCGGCCATTGCCTTGCCTTGGCAACCTTTGGTGGCGGCGCCGGCCGGATAGACATGAACCAGTTCGATGTCGCGCGCCCGCCGCAGGATGAAGTCGACCACGGCCGGGTCGTCCACCACCGGGTCGGTGTCGGCCTGCACCACGATCGAGGTCACGCCACCCGCCGCCGCGGCCCTGGCCGCCGATTTCAGGGTCTCTTTCGGCTCATTGCCCGGCTCGCCGGTCTTGACGCGCAGATCGATCAGGCCGGGGCAGAGCAGGGCGCCGTCGGCGTCGATCACCCTGACATCGGCCGGCAAGCCGTTGAGGTTCGCGCCGCGGCTGACCCGCGTGATCACGCCCTCGGCGACGAGGATCGCGCCCGGCCCATCATATCCGGAGGCCGGGTCGACTATTCTGGCGTTCTGGAAAGCTATCAAACTGGGCGCGAGGCTCATCGATTGTCCAGTCGCGCGGCCAGGGAGGCCAGCACCGCCATGCGCACGGCTACGCCCATCTCCACCTGATCCTGGATCAGACTGACCTTCAGGTCGTCGGCGACATCCGAGTCGATCTCCACGCCTCGATTCATCGGGCCGGGATGCATCACCCGGGCGCCCGGCGCGGCCAGGGCCAGTTTCTCGCGGTCTAGCCCCCATAGGCGGAAATATTCCCGCATCGACGGCACCAGCGCGCCCTGCATGCGCTCGAGTTGCAGACGCAGCATCATCACCACGTCGGCCCCGGCGATCCCGAGTCTCATGTCGTGAAACACCTTCACCCCCCACCGCTCGGCATGGGCGGGGATCAAGGTCGGGGGTCCGACCACCCGCACATTGGCTCCCAGCATGGTCAGAAGGGCGATATTCGAACGCGCCACCCGGCTGTGGGCCACGTCGCCGCAGATCGCCACGGTCAGCCCTCCGATGTGTCCAAAGGCCCTGCGCATGCTGAGCGAATCCAGCAGGGCCTGAGAGGGGTGTTCATGCTGGCCGTCACCGGCGTTGACCACGCTGCAGTCGACTTTTTGCGAAAGCAGCGACGCCGCACCCGAGGAAGCGTGGCGGATGACCAGGATGTCGGGCTGCATGGCGTTCAGCGTCACCGCCGTATCGATCAAGGTCTCGCCTTTCGAGATCGAGGAGGAGCGGGGGCTCATATTGACCACGTCGGCTCCCAGACGCTTGCCGGCCAGTTCGAACGAGCTCTGGGTCCGCGTCGAGGCCTCAAAAAACAGATTGACCAGGGTGCGACCCTTTAAAAGGTCGATTTTCTTGGTCTGTTGGCGATTGAGGTCCACGAACAGGTCCGCCAAGTCGAGAATCGCCGCCACCTCGACAGGGTCAAGGTCGGTCACTGAAAGGAGGTGGCGCCTGGGGAATGGCGCCGCCTTGGCGCGGATGTGATCGGAGGCGGGCGCTGCGGCGGTCATTAAAATCGTTGTTTAGGCGCGATCAGGGATTTGGGGAAGACGCCGCCGGGGCGGCGCGCAATCTCATGCGGTCGAGGGCGCCCTGCAGGATCCACGCTGCCGCCATCTTGTCCACCACCTCGGCGCGGCGTCCGCGCGTGGTGTCCGCTTCGCTGATCAGCACCCGGTTCACCGCGGCGCTGGAAAGTCGCTCGTCCCAAAAGGCGATCGGCAGATCCCGCAGGCGCAGCAGGTGGCGGCCGAAGGCGCGGACCGACTGACATTTCGGCCCCTCCGTCCCATCCATGTTCAGCGGCAGGCCGATGACCAGGCCCAACGCGCCGCGCTTAGCCATCAGCGCGAACAGAACCTCGACGTCCTCGGTGAACTTGGTGCGCTTTATCAAAGCCAGGGGGCTGGCGATCATCAGCGAGGTGTCGGAAACCGCGACACCGATGGTCTTGGTCCCAAGGTCGAGCCCGGCGACGGGCGCGCCGTTCGCCAGGGCGGACGACAGGTCGGAAATGTCGAGAATGGGCATGTGTAAGGAGACTTACAGCAAGTCTGTCCAGGCGATACCACGTCCGCCGATAAATTTTAATTGCGGTGACAGTGCACATATTCGACATGGGCATCGGCTTCGGGTAACCT
>JAYTXV010000168.1:0-2427 GCA_043742805.1 Caulobacteraceae bacterium
AGGTGATGAGCCAAAGCACCTCCAACCCCACCTCGATCTCGCAATGGGCCGCGGTGGAGGCGCTCAACGGAACCCAGGACTTCATCAAGCCCAACGCCAAGCTGTTCGAGGGCCGCCGCGATCTCGTGGTCTCAATGCTGAACCAAGCCACCGGCCTGAAGTGTCCGACGCCCGAGGGAGCCTTCTATGTCTATCCGTCTTGTGAGGGCCTGATCGGCAAGACGGCCCCGAGCGGCAAGGTCATAGCCGGCGACGCCGACTTCGCGGTCGAACTGCTGGAGGCGGAGGGGGTGTCGGTGGTATTTGGCGCCGCCTTCGGTCTGTCACCGTTCTTCCGCATCAGCTACGCTACGTCCAATACCCTGCTGGAAGACGCCTGCACGCGGATCCAGCGCTTCTGCGGCTCGGTAACGTGAACGGCATCGTCAACCTGAACAAGGTCCGCAAGGCCAGGACCAGGAACGCGGCGGCCGCCCTCACGGCTGAAAACCGAGCGGTATTCGGTCTGACAAAGGTCCAGAAGACCACCGCGAAGCAGCGGAATGCGAAGGCCGTCACCGCGCTTGACGGTCACAGGCGCGGTGACTGATGTTGCTACGCAAGCGTTCCGTCGTCCTGGCGGGGCACGCCACATCTATCGCGCTGGAGCCTGAATTTTGGATGGTTCTTGAGAGCATGGCGACGGTTCGATCGATGACCATGGCGGGCCTTCTGGTGCAGCTGGACCAGGCCCGGGGCGCTCGCCCCCTCGCCTCCGCCTGTCGGATCGCCGCGCTGGACTTCGCGAGCCGGCGCTAGCCTCAGACAGGTTCGTACTGCATATGTTCCGGTGCGATTCCACCCAGAGTCCTAATCTTGTCCGATCCATCCACGCCTCGCATTTCCGATCTCGCCCGTGTCCAGGGTCCGGCTGCGCTTGAGGGGCTGAACACAGAGCAGCGCGCCGCCGTGGAGGCCACCGAGGGACCCGTGCTGGTGCTGGCCGGCGCGGGCACCGGCAAGACCCGCGTCCTGACCACCCGGCTGGCGCACATCCTGACCACCGGCAAGGCCCGGCCATGGGAACTGCTGGCCGTGACCTTTACCAACAAGGCCGCCCGGGAGATGCGCCACCGGATCACCGACATGATCGGCCCCGGCGCCGAGGGCCTTCGCTGGCTGGGCACCTTTCACTCGGTGGCCGCCCAGATCCTGCGGCGGCACGCCGAGCTGGTGGGACTGAAATCGAGCTACACCATCATCGACACCGACGATCAGGAACGACTGATCAAACAGCTGCTCGCGGCCGAGGGAATTGATCCCAAGCGCTGGACGCCCAAACATCTCGCTGGACTGATCGACCACTGGAAGAACCGTGGCTGGACGCCGGAAGCCCTGCCCGCCACCGAGGGCGCGCATTTCGCCAATAACCGGGGCGCGGCGCTGTATGCGATGTATCAAGACCGATTGCGGATTCTGAACGCCTGCGACTTTGGCGACCTGCTGCTGCACAATCTGACGGTGTTCACCAAGCACCCCGATGTCCTGGAGGACTATCACCGCCGTTTCCGCTATATCCTGGTCGACGAATACCAGGATACCAACGTCGCCCAGTATCTGTGGCTACGCCTTCTGGCCCAGGGTCGGCGCAACATATGCTGCGTTGGCGACGACGATCAGTCGATCTATGGCTGGCGGGGCGCCGAGGTTGACAACATCCTGAGGTTTGAGCGCGACTTTCCCGGCGCTGCGGTTATCCGCCTGGAACGTAACTATCGCTCCACCGAGCATATCCTGGCGGCCGCGTCCGGCCTGATTGCCGCCAACAAGGATCGTCTGGGAAAAACCCTGTGGACCGAGGACCGTGGCGGCCTGAAGGTCCAGGTGCGCGGGGTCTGGGACGGCGAAGCCGAATCCCGACTGGTGGCCGAGGATATCGAACGCTGGCGCAAGACCCGGCGCTATAGCGAGGTGGCGGTGCTGGTGCGGGCGTCGTTCCAGATGCGCGCCTTCGAAGAGCGTTTCGTGCTGCTGCAGATTCCCTACACCGTGGTCGGCGGCCTCCGGTTCTTCGAGCGGGCCGAGATTCGCGACGCCCACGCCTATCTGCGGCTGGTGCAGTCGCAGGACGACGATCTGGCGTTCGAGAGGATCATCAATACGCCGCGCCGGGGGATCGGCGACACGACCGTGCAAAAGCTTTTAACCCTGGCTCGCGGACAGGGGGTCTCGGCCATGGCGGCCGCGCGCGATCTGGTGCGCAGCGATGAATTGCCGGCCCGGGCGAGAACAGCGTTATCGACCTTCCTGCGCGACCTCGACCGGTGGCGCGGCCAGAGCGAGACAATAGCCCACCCGCGCCTGACGGAGACCATCCTGGAGGAAAGCGGCTATATCGACACGCTCCGCCTGGACAAGGGACCGACCAGCCAGACCCGGCTGGAGAAC
>JAYTXV010000169.1:0-6634 GCA_043742805.1 Caulobacteraceae bacterium
CCGTCGCCCGCTTCGAGCAGCGCGATCGCGCAGAAAGTCCCAACACTGCCGACCCCCACCGCCTTGAACGCCACGTCGCGCAGGGCGTATCGCCGCAGCAGCACCTGGCGATCCTCTTGCAGTGTCTGGGCGTAGGAGGTGAAGGCCTCACGGGCCGGAAGCTCATGATCGGACAGGCGATAGACCATCGGCGGCTTGTCTGGAATGCGCAGCGACCCGGCCTTTCGGTCGACCAGCCCGTAGTGGTCCCGCGCGCTCTCCAGCGCCCGATCGAGCCGCTTGTCCACCGCGGCGCGCGCCTTCGCCGGCGCCACGCCCGCCACCGCGTCCCGCAGGTCGATGCGGCTGTTCCAGACCGCCATCGGAGAGAGCGGCGCCAGAAGGGCCATGTGCGTGCGATAGGCATGAACAGCGAGGCGGGCTAGATTCCGGGCTGCCTTGGCGGAATAGTGCTCGACCCTTCCGGAGACCACCAGGCTGGCGGCCAGCCGCTTGACGTCCCACTCGAACGGCGCAGGCGTCGATTCGTCAAAGTCATTGATATCGAAGACCGGCACGCCTTCGGGGCTGGCATAGGCGCCGAAGTTGGCCAGATGCGCGTCACCGCCGGACTGAACGCGATAGCCGGTCGCCGGTGTCCCGGCCAGATCGCGCGCCATGATCGCCGCCGCGCCACGAAGGAAAGCGAACGGATCGGCGTGCATGCGCGCATAGCGCAGGGGGAGCAGGGCGGGGATGCGCGTCTTGTCCTGTTCGACTAGGATCGCGACCGGGTCCGGCCGATCGGCCGGCGGCCGCCAGTCGGCGTGGGCGCTTCGGAGCGTCGCGTGTCTCAGCTTTACGCCGATTTTCCGGCGCTCTTCCGGAGACTGGGTCGCCACCGAGGTCGGGGCTTTCGACGCCTTCATGACCAAACCCACCATCCCAGAGCACCCGTCATGCGCGACGTCGCGTTAGGCTACCCTATTCAGCGTCCGGGTTGAACCGGCCGCCGGGCTCGTAGTCGCCGTGGTTGAACGGCCGGCCTTTGGCGAAGTGGTCCGGCGAACAGCGCCGACATCTCTCGCCAGTGTCGCCCCGAGGGCCGGATGTCAGGCCCCGTTCATGCAACCTATGGGAGGGGTGGGCATTCCACTGACCGAGACAGCCCGGAGTTTGCGTAATGAAACATATGATCGTTCTAGGCGGTTTGGCCGCCGCCCTGGCGCTGCCCCTGCTGGCGGCGCCTCTGACGGCGTCGGCGTCCTGCGCCGACCGCAAGGCGACCGGCACGGTGATCGGTGGCGTGGGCGGCGCGCTGATCGGCAATTCGATCTCCGGAGGTGGTGGTGGCGCGATCGTCGGCGGCCTGGGCGGAGCGGTGCTGGGCCACGAGATCGCTCGTGGCGGATGCTCCGACTATCGTCGCGGCGGTTACGCGACCAGTTCGCGACACTATCGCTCGCACGCCACGCGCTATCGCGCGTCCAACCCGGGTCCCCAGGCCCAAGCCTCGACCTACTACGATCAGCGGGGCAATCCGATCGGCCAAGGCGCCGCCTGCCCAACCGAGTCCTACTATGATGAGCGCGGCGCCCTGGTGCAGCGTCAGGTGCAGACATGCGCGCGATAATGACCCGGGGCGGCCTCGCCCTTGCACTCGCCCTGACGTCCATGGCCCTGTCGGCCTGCGGCGAGAATGACGGCGGGATGGTCAACAGCAAGATTTGCGCCGACTTCAAGACATCCGACGCCGTCAAGGCCGCCACGCCCGCCACGCCATCCGACGCTGCAGCGCCAGTAGACGAGTGTGTCCGCCGCTCGGCCTACAGCCTAGCTGGCGCACGGGACGGCGCCGAGGTGGTGGCGGGGGCTGCCGTGACGGCCTGCGGAACGGCCCTGAGCCACTGGAATCAGACCGCGGTCGATGCGCCAGCCTATGACGCCAACGGCGCGCCAACCGCGATCACAAGCCTGATCACCGGCCAACCCACCAACGCCATGGCTGAACACGCCGCCTTCGCCCAGAGACAGGCCTTGCTCTACGTTGTCCAGGCCAGGGCCGGCCACTGCAAGGCGCCGCCTGCGGTCAAGGGCGTTCCGGTTGGGGCGAGCTGACCAACGTCAGCTTTTACATCAGCGCATCGAACACCACCCGGCATCGAACGCTGGTCCTCAAATCCTCGTGCATCACCGCCGAAAGACCGAGATCGACGGCGACTTCCGTCTCCAGCACCTGCTTGAGGCGGTTGCTCCGCTTGGCGGTCAAGACTTGGCATATGCCGGTCCCGAAGCCCCCGCGGACAGCGGCGGCCGACCTTTCCGGGCCGGCCGCCGCGAAGCGCCTCGTTCGCCCTCAGCCCATACGGTGCAACGCACACAGCTTGTTGCCGTCTGGGTCGCGCAGGTAAGCCAGGTACATCTTGCCCATGCCGCCTTCGCGCACGCCGGGAAGCTCTTCACAGGTGGTGCCGCCATTGGCGACGCCGGCCGCGTGCCAGGCGTCAGCCACCTCGGGCGAGGTGGCGGCAAAGCCGATGGTGCCGCCGTTGGGCGCGGTGGCGGGCTCGCCGTTTATCGGCTTCGAGACCGAAAAGATGCCGGTCGGGGTCATGTAGAAGATGCGGTGGCCGTCGACCATCGCCGTCGGAACACCCATCGTGCCCAGCAGCGCGTCATAGAACGACTTGGCTTTGTCCAGGTCGTTGGTCCCGATCATAATATGCGAAAACATCCTGTTCCTTCCTGTCCTGCGGCGTGGCTTGATCCACGCGCCGCACATGCGGGAAGACCGCGACGATGACAATCCCGCTCCCGCCGCCGCGCGCATGAATGTCGGAAGTCCATGGCCCGCGCGCCCGACGCCGCTTCCCCTCGCCGCCCCCATCGGCGATTGTGCGGAACACATGACGAACGCGATTCGCATTCTCGGGCTCGATCCTGGCCTGCGCCGCACCGGTTGGGGCGTCGTGGCCATTGATGGCGCGCGGCTGATCCACATCGCCCACGGCGTCATCGCCCCTAATGACACCCTGCCCCTGGCTCAGCGGCTGCTGGCCCTGTTCGAGGGCGTCACCGATATCGTCGCTTTATACGCGCCGCACGAGGCGGCGGTGGAAGAGACCTTCATGACCGCCAACGGCGCCTCCACCCTGAAGCTCGGGCATGCTCGCGCGGCGGTGATGATCGCTCCGGCCCGCGCCGGCCTGATCGTGGCCGAATACGCGGCCAAGGTGGTCAAGAAGGCGGTGGTCGGCACCGGCGGCGCCGACAAGGCCCAGGTCGCGTTTATGATCGCCCGCCTGCTGCCCACGGCCGGCGCCCCGACCGCCGACGCCGCCGACGCCCTGGCCGTGGCCATTGCCCACGCGCATGCGCGGACGGCTCGCAGACGGCTGGAGAGCGCCGCGTGATCGGCCGCCTGCGCGGGGTGGTGGCCGAGGTGGCCGAAGAGGACGTCCTGATCGATGTGGGCGGGGTCGGTTATGTCGTGCGCTGCGGAGCGCGCACTCTCGGCCGCCTGCCGGCGCCGGGCGACGAAGCGCTGCTGCACGTCGAGACCCAGTGGTCGGAGGCCGCCGGCCCGCGCCTCTATGGCTTCCTGACGCGCGAGGAGCGCCGCGCCTTCGTGATGCTGCAGGCGATCCAGGGGGTCGGACCCAAGGCGGCGCTGGGCGTGCTCGACGTACTGCCGCCCCGCGAACTGGCCGCCGCCGTGGCGCGCGAGGACAAGGCCGCCGTCGCCCGGGCCAACGGGGTCGGGCCAAAGCTGGCCCTGCGGATCATCGTCGAGCTGAAGGACAAGCCAATCGCCGAGGGCGTTGTCGCCGGCCTGCAAAGCGGCCCCGCCCCCACGCCGCCGGTCGCCACCGCGGCCGGCGAAGCCGTCGCCGCTCTGATGGGGCTTGGCGTCGCCGAGATCACCGCCCGGCGGGTCGTCGATCAGGCCCTGCTGCGTCTGGGTGACGCCGCCCCAGAGACGGCCCTGATCAAAGCGGCGCTGCAGGAACTGGGCCGGTGACCCGGCTGGTGTCCGGCGACGCCGCGCCGCTGGAGGCGACCGACAAAGCGCTGCGTCCGCAGACATTGGCCGAGTTCGTCGGACAGGAGCAGTCCAAGGCCAATCTGCGCATCTTCATCGACGCGGCGCGGGGCCGGGGCGAGGCGCTCGACCATGTGCTGCTGTTCGGCCCGCCGGGCCTGGGCAAGACCACCCTGGCCCAGATCGTCGCCCGGGAGTTGGGGGTGAATTTCCGCGCCACCTCCGGCCCGGTGCTGGCCAAGGCTGGAGACCTGGCCGCCATACTGACCAATCTCGAACCCAACGACGTGCTGTTCATCGACGAGATTCACCGCTTGGCCGCCAATGTGGAGGAAATCCTCTATCCGGCCATGGAGGACCACGCCCTCGACCTGATGATAGGCGAGGGCCCGTCGGCGCGCTCAATCCGCATTGACCTGGCGCCTTTCACCCTGGTCGCCGCCACCACCCGCGCCGGCCTGCTGGCCACGCCGCTGCGCGATCGCTTCGGCATCCCGATCCGGCTGGAATTCTATACGCCCGAAGAGCTTCAACGGGTCCTGGCCCAGGCGGGCCGGAAAATGGGCCTGGACCTCTCCGCCGATGGCGCAGCCGAGATCGCCGGCCGGGCCAGGGGCACGCCTCGGGTGGCCGGCCGCCTGCTGCGCCGGGTGCGCGACTTCGCCGCCGCCGAGGGCGCGGCGGTGATCGACCGCCCCTGCGCGGCCCGGGGCCTGGCCCGGCTGGAAGTCGACGCCGCGGGCCTGGATTCCCTCGATCGCCGTTATCTCGCCGCTCTGATCCACAACTATGGTGGCGGCCCGGCCGGGGTGGAGACTCTAGCTTACGCCATCGCCGAGGCCCGGGATTCGGTGGAGGATGTGATCGAGCCGTTTCTGATGCAGCAAGGATTCATCCAGCGCACGCCGCGCGGCCGCCTCGCCTGCGGCAAGGCCTGGTCGCACCTGGGCCTGACGCCCCCCGCCGCGCCGCCGGGGCAATCGGGGCTGTTCGACGACGAGTCGGCGCCATGACTGACGCGCCCTCCGCCGGCCGGTTCGAGGGTCGCGAACATCGCCTGCCGGTCAGGGTTTATTACGAGGACACCGACTTCACCGGCCTCGTTTATCATGGAAGCTATGTGCGCTTTTTCGAGCGCGGCCGATCCGACTTCCTGCGCCTGGCCGGGATCAGCCACGCCGCCCTGCTTGAACGCCCGGACCCCGGAGCCTTTGTCGTCACCAGGCTGAATATCGCCTTTCGCAAGGCCGCCCGGATCGACGACGCCCTGATGGTGCGCACCACCTATGACGCCATCAGGGGCCCCCGGATGTGGATCACCCAGAGCATCACCCGGGACGACGACCTGATTGCCACCGCCGATGTCGAGGCCGCCTGCATCCGCCCCGATGGCCGCCCGCGCCGCCCGCCGCCGGAACTTTTGCAAAGCCTTAACCCGCTGCTGCTACCAATCGCGGCGTCTTAGGTTCGAAGGATCGACATGGAATCCGCCGCCACGCTCACGGCCGACAGCTTCTCGCCGGTCCATCTGTTCCTTCAGGCCGACTGGGTTGTGAAGGGCGTGCTGGTTGGACTGATGTTCGCCTCGCTGTGGTCCTGGGCGGTGATCATCGACAAGGCCGTCCGCATCACCGCCCTGAACCGCGAGGCCGACCGGTTCGAAGATCAGGTCGGCTCGGGCCAGTCGCTTGAGGAGGTGGCCGCCAAGGCCGGGGAGACGCCTCGCCACGCCCTGCCCCGGATGCTTCAGGCCGCCCTGCGCGAGTGGCGGGAGGCGCGCAACAAGGGCCTGCTGATCGCCGGCCACGAGGACGCCCAGGCCGCGTTCCTGGTCCAGCGCATCGACCGCGTGCTGGACTCCGCCGTCGCCCGGGAAAGCCAAAGGGTGGAGGACGGCCTGGGCAGCCTGGCCATCGTCGCCACCGCCTCACCGTTCATCGGCCTGTTCGGCACGGTCTGGGGTATCATGACCGCCTTCCAGGCCATTGCCATCCAGAAGAACACCAACCTGTCGGTCGTGGCGCCCTCGATCGCCCAGGCCCTGTTCGCCACCGCCGTGGGCCTGGCCGCCGCCATCCCCGCCTATATCGCCTACAATAAGTTCTCCACCGACGCCGGCAAGTTCGCCGCCCGGCTGGAGGGCTTCGCCGACGACCTGGTGACCGCGATCCAGCGCCGCCTGGCCGAGCGGAAATAGCCCGTGGCGCTCGGAGCCCACGACGCCTTCAGCGCCGGCCGCCGTCGCGGCCGCGCCCGCCGCGGCCGGCGCGGCGCCCTGTCGGAGATCAACGTCACCCCGCTGGTGGATGTGATGCTGGTGCTGCTGATCATCTTCATGGTCTCGGCGCCGCTGCTGACCGTGGGCGTGCCCTTGCAACTCCCGAAGACCGAAGCCTCCGCTGTCCAGGACCAGCAGGAGCCTCTCACCGTTTCGGTGCGGGCCGACGGGCGGATTTTCGTCAACGAAGCCGAAACCCCATTCGGGTCGCTTTCACCGACCCTGCGACGGATGGCCGGCGACGCCGCGGCCAAGCCGATCTACGTCCGCGCCGACGGCCGCGCGCCCTACGCCAAGGTGGCCCAGGTGATGGCCAGCCTGTCGCAGTCGGGCTT
>JAYTXV010000170.1:0-8258 GCA_043742805.1 Caulobacteraceae bacterium
GGGGCGTCGGTTGGAACCAGGGTCGCGGTCTGGTCCGTCAGGATGCGCGGCAGCCTGACGACATCGATGGAAACCCCCCGCATCGACCGCGGCATGTCGGCCGCCAGCACCTCGCCCGCCGCCTTGGCCATCGCATATTCGGTCATGCCCCTGGGGCGGCTCTCGACGGCGACCGAGGAGGGATAGAATACCCGAATGGCTGCGCCCAAACTGTTGTAGTGGGCGCAGAGCCGGTAAAAGCTGTCGACGTAAATCTCCTGGAAGACCCGGACACGCTCGGGCGAATAAACATCGCCGCCGCCGAAAATCTTCGACGTGGCGAAATAGTAGACGTGTGTCGGGGACGGCAGGCGGTCAAGCTGGTCGGCGGAATCCTTCGACGCATCGAACCTGTGCGTTTCGCAGCTTCCGCCCTGGCCGGTGATCTCCGCCGCCACGCGCCGTGCGTCCGCCTCGCCCACCAGATAGGTTATGAACACCTCGGCTCCGCCCGCCGCGACGATCTTGGCCACCACTTCGCCGATGCCACGGGATCCGCCGATCACCAGCACCCTTTGGCCGCTGAGGGCGGCGGGCTCGATCAACCGGCGAATCTCGGCATAGTTAGGCTGGACGATGGGCGGATGGCGCAGGAACGCCTCGATTTCGCCCGACCAGCCGCCGCCTTCGATCGCCAAGGTGAGCAGCCGAAACGACGGCTCAACCGACGTGACGCGGAACGACATGAAAGAAGCGGGCTGGGTCAAGCGCTTGACCTTTAGCGACGAATAGATCGAATCCCGTCCCGGACAGGCCATGCCGACGATGGTCGAGGTCTTGGCCAGGGCATCGATAGCCATCGGACCGATCGCCGCCGTCAGCCCAGGGAACAGGGTTCCCCCGTCGTCAAGATCGCCACCGATCACAATCCGGCCGCGCGTTCGCTCGGCCTCGTCTAAATCCAATACTCGGGCGTCGCGCCGCGCGAGATCATGGACGGGCCAATCGCCCGACTCATTATCGGCATTAGGCGCCGCCGATACCCCAAGTCGCGCGATCACGCGCATCCGCCGGCCAGCCGGCCCGTCGATTCTGGCGATGATCCGGTCGCTTTTGACCGTGATATCGAGATCGATGGCCTCGCCGACGCCGATGAAACGGTCGAAGCTGACTTCGATCGACGCCAGGGAGCCAAGGTGATGGGCCCGGGCCATGGTTTCCAGCGACCAGAGCACGGCATGCATCCCATGCACGACCATGCCCCCCGCCTGTGTCCGGCGGCTTAGCACCGGATCCATGTGCATCGTGTTCCAATCGCCCGAAAGCTCGGCGAACCTCATCTGATCCTTCATCGTGAAGGTCCGGCTCAAGCCATCGGCCAGCGTTGGCGGCGTGGCAGGCACCTAAAACGCCTTGTAGACGATGTCGGGAGCCGGCGCGTTCAACAGAACGGTGACCACGATCGTCACCACGACCATGGCCGTCAACCAGGCCGTCCTCACATAGCGCGAGCTCACCACGGGGGCGCCGCCACGGGTGACGCTCAGGACCGCCGCGCGCGCCGATTCCATCGCGGCGAGAATGATGGTTGCCGCGCCAAAAGTCGCCAGGATCGACAGGCCTACAACCGCTGGGCCGAGGGTATTGGCGATCTGGCCGATCTGGGTCCAGGTCGACCAGAACCACAGCTGGGTGAACGCGAACCAGGTGAAGTTCAGGCCCCGGGCGCAGGCTCGATAGACGCTGTTCGCGGCCAGCGCCCTGTAGCCCTTGGCTTTCAGAATCGACTGCATCGTCAGCTGGTAGAGCTGGTTGGCCGCCACGCCGCCCCCGGTCAGCAGCCCGAAGAACAGGAACTCGGTGGTCTGACCATGCCACACACCGACCAGGAAAAAGGTCACGAACAGAGCGAAGACCGAGATATACTTGGCCATGGCCGGCGCGGTGACGCGCGTCATGCCCTGCATCATCAGCGGATTGTAGACGTAGGTGCGCAGCCAGCCCGACAGGGTCATGTGCCAGCGACCCCAGAATATGATGGCGTTCTCGGAAGAAAACGGGCGGTTGAAGTTTTCGGGCAGCTCGATCCGGAAGAACCGGGCTACACCGATCACCACATCGGTGTAGCCGGAAAAATTAAAGAACAGGTAGATCGGATAGACGGCCGCGATCAAAATTCCCGAACCTACCAGATCGGCGACTGGCAGACCGGGAGACAGGTGATCGAGGGCTTGGCGCCGCAGCGCCGACAGCGCCAGGGAGACGACAGCCACCTTGAAATAGCCGGTTGCGATCCGCTCCAGCGCGTTTCCCGTCGCCACCAGGCCGAGCGGCGGGCGGGCGGTCTCCATCCTGTGGAAGTCTTGGTACCGCTGGATCGGCCCCGACACCAGCGTCGTGAAGTTCAGGGTGTAGTTCAGATAGGAGACCAGCCCGACCTTCCGCTCCACGGCCCCCTGGTGACTGTCGATCAACAGATGCAACACGCGGAAGAATACGTAGGAAAAGCCGATTAGTACATAGGGAAAGGCGAGCAAACTCTCTTTAGGGACAAAGCTGTAGCGTTTCAGCCAGACAAAGGCCGCGACCATCAGGACGACCAGGGCGACGAACAGGACCGGTCGGCTTCCCTCCCGGGTCACGCCCTGGGCGAGGTACCCCAGAGCGAGAAAGCCCACGAACGGCAGATAGGCGGTGGGGTCGCTGGAGAAGGTGGCGAGGAAGCCAATATTGACGACCAACAGAACCGCGGCGCGCCAACCGCGCGCGGCGGACAGGTTGAACACCACCGCTGCGCAGAGCGCGAACAGCAGGAACGGGAGAGACGGGACGATCATGACGTCTTCGCCGCCCGCCCGCCCACGGCTGGGCCGAGGCAGTCCGAGAACGGGCCGGACTTGAGACCGGCGATACGTTTCGCGAGGTCAGCGCCGATCATCGGCTGTCCGCGGCCCGACGGGTGACCGTCCACCCGATAGTATAGGCTGGCCGGGTCTGGGCGCGCGCGAAGAACGTCCGAGGAATCGACGAACACGACCCCATGACGATGCGCGATGGCCTCAAGGGCCTTGGGGAAGGCGTAGGGATCGATACCGGCCGGTCGTGGCGCGCCAGCCTCCATCGCGATCTCGGCCTGATGCGGCACGAACACCAGCACGAACGGCACTCCCGCCTGATGGGCCTGATCGGCCAGGGCCGCAATCAGCTCGTCGAATCTTGCGAGGCGAGCTGTCCACTTCGGTGTGAAGGGCGGTTTCATGAAGCCGGCCTTGTCGCCGTTAGCCAGGAACAGCGGGATGTAGACGGTTGGATCGCTGAACATGAAATGCTGGGCAACGACGACGGCGCGGCTTTCCCGGAAGAGATTGGACACCTGCTGGGTTAACCCGGCGTGACTTGGCTTTTTCGCCCTGCCCGCGCCGGTTGGCGGGGCGGCCAGCATGGCCGCCGTGATCGGCGGCAGGGGGTCGTCGAGCTGGTTCTCGATATCCACCGGCGTCTGCACCAACACCACGGCCTGGGGGTGGAGTTTCAGCGCCTCGGCCATTTTGAAGATGTTTTTGCGGCCAGTATAGCCAGCCAAAGCGAGGTTCTGGATCTGGACCGGCGCCGGACACATGGCGGTGAGCGTCTGGCCGAGCGAGGTCGCGATGGTGTGCTCGTACTCGACCAGGTGGCCGCCACTGATCGAGGCGCCGATGAAGGCCACACGCCGCACGCCCGGTGGCGGGGCGGCGCAGGAGGCCATCGAGCGATAGCCGCAGTCGTTGTATTGATTTGTATACCAGGGTCCCTCAGCGGCCTTCATTCGCGATATGCAATGGGGGCGATTGTGAAAGCCGAGCAGCGTATTGTCGTGCACGACGCAGCTGTTTTCCTTTTCCTCGGGCCAGAACACCTGGGCGGCGGCTTCCGCGCCGATCAGCATGATCAGCACCGTCGCGAGACAGATGAGAGGCAGCAGCCAGGCGTCCCGCAGGGTTAGCCGGCTTGGGGTCCCGCTCATTGGCCCGCCATGATCAGCCCGCCGCGCCTGACGCGCATCGGCACGGCGGCGACGTCAGTCGCCGTAGGCAGAGACCATACGGTGGTCCCGTCCGGATGTTCCGCGATCTTGGCGAAGCCAAGCTTTTCATAGTGATCCCGTACCAGCGCGTTTTTCTCGGTCGGGCGGTAGGTTCCCTCGAGCGTGGCGGCGCCGGCTTCACGGGCGTGGCTGATGATCTCGCGCAGCACCATCTGCTCGACCTTTCGGCCCAGCACCCGGCAACTCATCAGCCAGGTGTCGATCGCCCAGGTGGCGGGCCCGGCCTCGTGGCAGACGATCACGCAGATCATGCCGTTGTCGCCAAAGCTGTCGACTAGGCGCACCTGCAGGGTGAAGACCGATGGAGCGCTTTCGGCCTCGGCGACATCGGCCTCGGTGTAGCGCCGGGTGGTCAGGTTGAACTGGTTCGACTTGTTGATCAGTTGGGCGATCCGCGCGCGGCCGGTCCGGTCGAACGGCGCGAATTGGATTTCCATGTCCAGCGACGCCAGATAGGCGTCGAGGTCGCCGGCCTGGCGGCTCAGCGCCACCCTGCGGGCATTCGACTGATACATTTCCGCGCGTTTGCGGTCTTCGTCGGAAAAGGCGACGGACTCGAAATAACCGGCCGCCGCCAGGGTGCGGGCGAACAGGGCCGGGTCGTCGGTAAGCTCGGGCACGGCGACGTCGGGCAGCATCCGGCGAACCAGACCCCTTTCCACCGGGTTGTCGTCAAGGAACACCATGGCGTCGAGCCCAAGCGACAGCTCCTCAGCGATCGCCTTGATGTTGGTCGCCTTGTCGT
Organism: Caulobacteraceae bacterium; assembly: GCA_043742805.1. GTDB lineage: Bacteria > Pseudomonadota > Alphaproteobacteria > Caulobacterales > Caulobacteraceae > Acaudatibacter. The sequence continues at coordinate 4,812 of JAYTXV010000170.1, forward strand.
TCCAGTTGGCCTGGAAGACCGCGAAGTGATCCTCCTTGAGCAGCATCTCCGGGTGTTCGCGAAATGGAAGGCGCGCGACCTCGTCGGTGTTCTTCGACGAAACGGCCAGGACCACACCCCGGCGCCGCAACGCCAGGGCGTACTGCTGAACGGCCAGATGCGCCTCTCCGGTCGCGTCCCCCTGGGCAATCTTGATGCCCTCTAAGCCGTCGTCGCCGATCACGCCGCCCCAGAGGGTGTTGTCCAGGTCCAGGATCAGGCACTTCCGGCTGCGTCCTCGCAGCGCGCCGATCAGGCGTGCGACATGATCGGCATAGATCGGCAGGCAGCCATCGTCGAACGCAAGTTTGGCCATGTTCCAGAGGGGCGGCGAATGCCAGTTGGCCAAGCCGACGGTTTCGGCCAGCGCCGCCACGTCGAACAGCACGTCCTCGGACCCCGCGACGCTGTCGGCGATCGCCGCGTTGACTGCCGCGATGGCCCGTCGAGGCGCTCCCGGCACGATGCGGTCCAGGCTGCCGAACAGGGATTCCGGCGGGGGCGCCAGGGTCTGAACGATGCTGACCGCGCCGCCGTGGTCGCGAAGGCCGCCACGGATCGCCGCCAGGGTCTCCACGGCGGCGTCGATGTCGGCGTGCTCCATGTCCGGCTCGCCCGCTCGGAGGCGCAGGGGCAGGCCCCGGTGGTCGATGGCCAGCAGGACGGCGTCGCACTTCGCCGCATTGATCCGGCTGGCCGGATCGAGGGCTTCCTGCGTGGTCTGCCCATAGTCGGCCAAAACGCACTCGAGAGCGAAGCCATGGCGCGCGGCGCTGGCCACCAGGGCCGGGGCCATCAGGTCGAGGGTTCCATTGCCTATGAGACCCAGCCGAAACGGCTGCAGCGGCGCCAGCGTTCGCCCAGCCGCCGCGGTGGCCGCTATCGCCCGGCCAAGGCGGCTGAGTTGGTTCACATCAAGGGCGTGGTTGGCCAGCGCCCGGAACAGCGCGCCCGGCGTTTCCTGGGTCGCGACGGCCTTGCATTGCGCGGAGAAGTCGGCCGGCGGCGGCTGCAACCAGGCCAGGCCGGTGTAGATTTCCGCGCTCATCCTATTTGGTCTTTGCGCTGATCAAAGCCGCGAGTTCGCCGACATTGTTCAGATTGGCGGTGTCGGCAGCGGAAAATTTGATCTTGAACGCCTTCTGAACCGCCAGGATAAGTTGGATGTGTCGGAGGCTATCCCACTCTGCGACATCGTCCGCTGTTAACATTGGCGTCAAAATAATATCTTCGTCGTCAAATAAATCGTGAAATATTATTGTCAAACGGTCGTATATTTCGTCCATGGTCATTCTTCCGATAACTTATATGGCATGTTTATTTTTGAACTTAATGTAAATTTTCTGTGGTCAGTATCTTGGTTCGTGTTGAATTTCGCTTTTAATACATTGTTTCGGCATCGTCAAAGGTCATGGCCCGCCGCCGGCGCCGGCCCATGTTCGAATGCGGTGTCGGTTGGTGGGGGACCCCATTTCTTGTCGCCAACTCCCGAGCCTCGAAACTCACGCTTGGCCCCTGCCACACCAAGCGTGCCGAATTGCGGCGTCCTGCATTGGCCCGACCTGATCATCGTTTTCCGACACCCATTTCTACCATCATGGGTCGTTTCGGCCAAGATCAGCTCGTGCGAAACTTAAGTGACAATCCCTTTGATGTTTTTCTGGGCGCCGTCAGGTGGCCGGTACGATGGCCCCACCCGCCACACGAACGCCCCCCTTGCGTGGGAGTTAAGCCGATATCCCCGACTTCGCGCCGGGAATTGTTCACCGATGCTCGGACTGGAGATGCCGAAATGACGAGATCGCCGTTGAGCGCGCTAGCGCTGATCACCGCGCTGGCTCTGGCCGCCTGCCAGGGCGCCATGGCTTCGCCCCCCTCCAGTGTCCCGGCCAGCCGGCTCCAGAGTCTCAGCCGCGGGATCAACGCCGATAATGTCGTCAACAACACCAGGATGGCGATCTACGACGAAGGAGACCTCAAAAAACTCAAGGCGATGGGTTTCACGAACATCCGCATTCCCATCGACCCCAGTTTCATTTTGGCGGCCGTCCCCGTCGAACGCGTGGGGGCAATGTCGGACGGGGACCGCGTAGCGCTTGGGCTGGGTCGGCTTGACGAATATATGGCTAAGTTCGTTCGGGCGGGCTTCACGGTCACGCTGGTCGTGCAACCGATGAAGTCATTCATGAATCTGCCCACCGACCAATCGGAAGACCTGATCCTCAAGGCCAATGACGTTCTGACGCGGCGGTATGCTCCGAAATACAGCCCCGAGCAGCTGTTCTTCGAGGCCGTCAACGAACCACATTATGACAACGCAACCTGGAATGAATTCGCGCCCCGGGTCGTGGCCGGCATCCGCGCCAACGCGCCGAACCATACGATCATCGTGCCGCCGGCGTGGTGGGACCTGGCCCAGAATTTCAAGGATCTGACCCCGATCCCGGATTCAAACGTCGTCTACACGATGCATGTCTACCAGCCGGGCGGGATCACGCAGCAGGGAGCCGGCGGCGGCCACCATCCTGAGTACCGGTTCCCCAAACGGCCCGACTCGACCGACAATACCGAATGGACCGAACAGCGGCTCGACGCTTATCTGCGTGTCGGGGTCGACTGGGCCGCCGCCAACCACGTCCCGCTGATCATGAACGAGTTCGGCGCGACCAACGTCTCGGACCGCGATAGCCGTTTGGCGTGGGTGAAGTTCATGCTCGATGAAGCGGATCGATATCATTACGGCTGGGCCTGGTGGGCCTACGATGGCCGTCTCTTCGGCCTGAACCCTCATGGCAAAGGTTATGATGCCGACCTGGAGCGGCTGCTGTCTAAATAGAGCCTCCGCGCGCCCAGCCCGGTTTCAAAGCCTAGGACTTCCGTTTGTCGCCAATCATCTCCGTCAAAGGTCTGACCAAGACCTATGCTTCGGGTTTTCAGGCCCTTAAGGCCGTGGATTTGGATATCCGCCGGGGTGAGATTTTCGCTCTGCTCGGGCCGAACGGCGCCGGCAAAAGCACGTTGATCAATATCATCTGCGGCCTGGTCCGGCCGTCGTCGGGAACGGTCCTGGCCGATGGTCACGATATCATCCACGATTATCGCGCGGCCAGGTCGCTGATCGGACTGGTGCCGCAGGAGATCGCCACCGACGGCTTCGAGACCGTCTGGGCGACCATCCGTTTCAGCCGTGGCCTGTACGGTAGGGGGCGCGATCCGGCCTACCTGGAGAAGGTGCTGCGGGATTTGTCGCTCTGGGACAAGAAAGACAGCCCCATACTGGCGCTCTCCGGCGGCATGAAGCGGCGGGTCATGATCGCCAAGGCCCTGAGCCACGAGCCCCGCATCCTGTTTCTCGATGAGCCCACGGCCGGCGTGGACGTCGATCTGCGCCGCGACATGTGGGCGATG
>JAYTXV010000171.1:0-8121 GCA_043742805.1 Caulobacteraceae bacterium
CCCGCCTTGCCCAACCGCCCGTTGACCTGTTGGCTGGCTTCGCTTCATCATAGGACAGGCTATCCCAAGGCCACGGGACGGCGGGGGGCTGCGGGGGCCAATGCTGGAAGACAACTTTGGCGAGCAAAGCTTGCCTCTGGACGCAATTCGGATTCGGGGGCGTGTGAAATGGTTTGATGGCGGTAAGGGCTACGGCTTTGTCGTGCCCGACGACGCTGATCAGACCGTTCTAATGGATGTCCTCCTGCATGTGACCTCCCTTCGCAACGTCGGGCGCGACACCGTTTCGGAAGGCTCGATCATAGTTTGTGATGTGGTCAAGACGCCAAAGGGTTGGCAGGTCCTAGAGATTGTCGATCTCGACGAGGTCGTTCCGGATGTTCGAGACGACCATTCCAGACGCTTGAACGGCCAGGGCCGGGACCATTCTCACGCCTCTTCAGATGGCGCGCCGGAATACGATCGTCCATCGCCAGGCGCCGGGGCAGACATCAGCGCCTATGAGGCAGCCAAGGTGAAATGGTTCAATCGCACCAAAGGCTACGGTTTCGTGGTCCGCGATGATGCGCCTGGGGACATCTTCGTTCACATTGAAGTATTGCGCAGAGCCGGTCTCGGCGACCTGCAGCCGGGTGAAGCGGTGATCGTACGGTTGGCGGAGGGACCCAAGGGCCTTATTGCGGCAGACGTCGAACTGTATCACGCTTAGGCGACCCCTGTCGGTCTGCCGGAGTTTCCCCACGTGCCTTATCTAGCGCCCCAATTCGCGAGCCTCCTGGCGCGCTTGTTGCTGCCATTGCTCCTTTTCGGTTTGGTCGAATCACCCGCGATCGCCGGGAGCCTCAAGTGGGAACCGCTCGAAGTGGTTACTCATCACGGTGTCCGCCGGTTTCGTGTCGAAGTGGCGGATACAGAGGCGTCGCGGGGGCGTGGCTTGATGTATCGAAAAAGCCTCGCCGCCGACCGCGGCATGCTTTTCGATTTCAAGGCTCCCCAGCCCGTGGCGTTCTGGATGAAGAACACTCTGATTCCACTGGATATGCTGTTCATCTCGCCAAACGGCCGGATCATCGCCATCGCCCGGAACGCCACCCCATATTCAGAGACGCAGATACCGTCGGGAGGTGATGTCCTCGGCGTTCTGGAAATTCGCGGGGGCCGGGCCGCGGAGATCGGGATCGAGCCAGGCGACCGGGTCTCCGAGAAAATTTTTCATCCGTGAATGACGATCAGGCAGGGGACGCGCCGCCGGCGGGGTTTATCCTCCAGGTCGGTCGCGGGGCGTTCACAACCCACAACGGACCCTATTATCATCGGCCAAGCGACGAAGGCGCCCAGCAGGCATTTCACGCACTCGGGCGGCACTGCAACGGTGTCGGCTTGATCCATGGCGGTATGCTGTCGGCCTTTCTCGATGGCCTGTTGGCCGCCGCCGCGGGACGGGCGACGGGGTCCACACCGGTTACGGTCCATCTTTCCGTAGACTTCCTGGACATGGGCCGCGCTGGAGACTGGGTGCTGGGAGAGGCGAGGGTGACCCGCGCAACCCGTGACCTGGCCTTTGTTGAAGGCCGCGCCTCGGTGGGCGACCGCGATCTGGCCCGAGCCACCGGAGTGTTCAAGCTGATGCGCCGGCGGCCCGTCTGATCGGCGATACGTTGCGACTGGCGGCCGCCCGTGGCAAGAGGGGGTGGAGAAGTCCTTTGGTGACGGGGTGTGGCGCAGCCTGGTAGCGCATCTGCTTTGGGAGCAGAGGGTCGGAGGTTCGAATCCTCTCGCCCCGACCACAAAAGGCTGCAGACTAGACTTAAGGAGCGCTTATGCTGGCGCGTATATTCCGCCCCGCCAAGACCGCCATGCAGTCGGGACGTGCAAACACCAAGGGATGGATACTGGCGTTCGAGCCGGGGGCGGCGAGGGTGGCTGATCCGCTGATGGGCTGGACCCAAACAACCGATACCGACGGCCAAGTTCGATTGTCTTTCGACACCCGGGAAGAGGCGGTCGCCTATGCGCAGCGGCGGGGCCTAGCGTTCGAGGTTCTGCCGGACTCCGAGACCAAGCGGATCGTGAAGGCCTATGCCGACAATTTTGCGTTTCAACGCAAGCAGCCCTGGACGCATTGACCGGCTGACCCCTCGCTCCGTCGACCCCGTAGCTCAACCGGATAGAGCATCCGCCTTCTAAGCGGACGGTTGCTGGTTCGAATCCAGCCGGGGTCGCCAAGCGTGGATGCGTCAGGCTGCATCGAGCCGTTCAGCCTACGGCGGCCAGGGCCTGGTTCAGATCCTCGATCAGGTCGTCCGCGTCTTCCAGGCCGATGCTGAGCCGGATCAACGCGCCGCCATATTTCGTGGGCGCCTGCCGAACGGCGAACTGAGGATCACAGTTGAGCGCCAAACTCTCGAAGCCGCCCCAGGAGAAGCCCAGGCCGAACAGTTTCAGTGCGTCGAGGAATAGTTTTGTCTCTGCAACCCCGGCGGCATTGAGAACAAACGCGAACAGGCCCGCGCCGCCGCTGAAATCGCGCCGCCACAGATCATGGCCAGGCGAGCCCTCGAGAGCGGGATGGAAAATCTTGCCGACGCGGGGATGGCTCGACAGCCAGTCCGCGACAAGCAGACCGCTCTGCTGATGACGCGCCATTCTGGTCGGCAGGGTGCGCAGGCCACGGAGCACCATATAGGCGTCCTCTGCCGATACGCCCCAGCCGAAGTCGAGAACCGCCTGGTCCAGCGCCCTTGCAAGATTGGGTTTGCGCGTGGCGGCCGAGCCCATGAACACATCGGAATGCCCGCCGACATATTTCGTCAGAGCCTGAACTGACAGATCGATGCCGTGGTCCAAAGGTTTGAAATAGAGACCCGCCGCCCAGGTGTTGTCCATCAGGGTTAGTATCCCCCGAACGCTGGCTAAGGCCGCGATACCTGGAGCATCCTGGACTTCGAAAGTCAGGGAACCTGGTGATTCCATTACGATCAGTCGCGTTTGGCTTGCACAGAGGCCCATCAGTTCGTCCGGCGAGGCGCCGGGTGGGTAGTAGCGGACCGTGACACCAAAACGCGACAGAACGCGATCACAGAAGCGGCGCGTCGGCTTGTAGATAGCGTCCGTGACCAGGACGTCGTCTCCGGCCTTGAGGACGGCCAGCAAGGTACCCGTCATGGCGGCTAGGCCAGAGGGAAACAACTTAACGGTGGCGGCGTTTTCCAGTTCGGTCAAGGCTTCGGTCAAGGCCTCGTGCGTCGCGAGTCCTGCGCGCCCATAGGTGGTCTGGGCGTCGTCGTACAAAGCGTCAGCGTCCGGCATAAGAACAGTCGAGCCCTTCTGGATTGGTGGCGCCACCGTCCTCTGAAGTCTGGCTGGCGCCTGACCAATATGAAGCAGGCGAGATTCGGGCCTGACGCCGGCTGACACCCCTAGGGTCCCGTAACGATCGGGGTATCGGACCGGCGCCCCCACTCCGACCAGGATCCGTCGTAGACGGCGACACTATCCCTGCCCAATCTCGCCAGGGCGAGAGCCAGCACGCAGGCGCTAACGCCCGAGCCGCATGTTGTCACCACAGGCCGTTGGAGATCCACGCCGGCGGCCTTGAAGAGTTCTCGAAGCCGCTCAGCCGGCAATAGCGATCCCTGTTCCACCACCGTCGACCAGGTCAAATTTAGCGCCCCAGGCATGTGACCACCGCGCAACCCGGGGCGAGGCTCGGGCGCCTCACCACGAAACCTCGGCGAGGGCCGCGCGTCCACCACCTGCCGTTCGTCATTGCCAAGCGCGGCTAACACACCATCTAAATTTCCGACCAAATCATCGCGAGGCTGGGCTTTGAACTCTCCGTGCAGGGGCGTTCGCCAGCCGGTCTCAACGGGGTGACCCTCGCCCATCCAACGAGGCAGGCCGCCGTCAAGGACGAACGTTGCGGCATGTCCCATCGCGCGCAGGGTCCACCAGGCGCGCGGGGCGGAAAACAATCCCTCGGAATCATAGACGATGACAGTGGACGCCGGCTCAATCCCTAGGCGTCGCATCGCCATGGCGAAGTCGGAGGGCGGAGCGAGCATGTGTGGCAGCGTCGAGTCGTGATCTGAGAGGGCGTCGATATCAAAGCGCACCGCGCCTGGAATATGACCGGTGGCATACTCTTTGTCCGGGTCGCGGGGCGATCCGGGCATGAACCAACTGGCGTCGAATATTCGAATGGACGGGTCATCGAGCCGCGTCAGAAGCCAGTCCACCGAAACCATCGGGTCCGTCATTGAGATAACCACGGCGGAGTCGGCAGACCCCGCTCCTTTAGGAACTCTGGATTATACAGCTTGCTCTGATAGCGCGAACCGTAGTCGCACAGAATGGTCACGATCGTGTGTCCCGGTCCAAGGTCGCGGGCGAGGCGGATCGCGCCAGCCACATTGATGCCTGTCGACCCGCCCATGACCAAGCCCTCCTGCTGAGCCAACTCGTAGACCACCCGTAACATCTCATCGTCGCCGATCCGGTATGGATAGTCGACCTTCAAACCCTCGAGATTAGCCGTGATCCGCCCCTGTCCGATTCCTTCGGTTATAGACGAACCCTCTGACCGCAACTCTCCGTGAGCATACCACTCATAGAGAGCGGCGCCGTGCGGGTCAGCGAGGCCGATCGCGACACCCGGGTTGTTTTGCCGCAGCGCCGCGGCCACGCCGGCCAAGGTCCCGCCCGATCCCACCGCGCAGATGAATCCGTCCACCGATCCCGCCGTCTGTTTCCAGATTTCCGGTCCGGTAGTTTCCTCGTGGGCTTGGCGATTGGCGATATTGTCGAACTGGTTGGCCCAGATCACGCCGGCCGGCTCGCTTGCGGCAAGCTCCTCGGCCAACCGGCCTGAATACCTGACATAATTGGCCGGGTTGGCGTAGGGTACTGCGTCGACCTCCACCAAGGTCGCGCCCATCAGTCGTATGGCGTCTTTCTTCTCCTGGCTCTGCGTTCGCGGAATCACGATGGTGGTGGAATAGCCAAGCGCCGACGCGACCATGGCGAGGCCTATGCCAGTGTTTCCCGCGGTGCCTTCGACAATGCGGCCGCCGGGTTTCAGAAGTCCGCGACGCTCAGCGTCGCGGACGATATAGAGGGCGGCGCGGTCCTTGACCGACTGGCCGGGATTCATGAACTCAGCTTTACCCAGGATTTCGCATCCCGTTGCCTCACTGGGCGCCCGCAGGCGGATCAAGGGCGTGTCGCCGATGGCGTCGATAACGCCAGCCCGAATGGACGATTTCATCATACCCAACTCATTTGGTTCTCTTGCCTAGCGACGCAAGCAGAAAGACGTTGGCTGGGTCAGGTCCTGGCGAGACTGAGTTGCACCACATTGGTGCGTCCGGTTCTGAAGGCCGCCTCGCAATAGCGCAGGTAAAAACTCCAGAGGCGGCGGAAACGTTCATCAAACCCCAGGGCGTTGATCTGGCTCCAGGCGCCGTCGAATCGGGACGCCCACTCCGCCAGTGTTTCGCCGTAGTCCTGACCGAACCGGGTGATCGTCCCCCATTGCAAGCCAGCTTTGGCGGTTTCCTCCCGAAGCCTGGATTCGCTCGGCAGCATGCCGCCTGGAAATATGTATTTTCTCATGAAATCAGAGCGTTGGCGGTATACTTTGAATAGGTCGTCGCGGATGGTGATGATCTGGAGGCCGGCGCGACCGCCGGGCGCGAGAACCTCTCTGATTTTCTCGAAATACGCCGGCCAATAAGCCTCGCCGACTGCTTCGAACATTTCGATCGACGCGACCCTGTCGAAGCGACCTTGAACGTCACGATAGTCCACCAGGCGAATTTCGGCTTTTTCGGCGAGCCCCAGGTTGAACATGCGTTGCTTGGCGAATTCGAACTGCGACGGTGAGATCGTCACGGCAGTGACTTTCGCGCCGATCTCCTTAACGGCGAACTCGGCGAACCCCCCCCAACCGCAACCGACCTCAAGCACGTGATGCCCCGGCTGAAGATCGATCTGTCGAGCTAGGGAACGATATTTATTACGCTGGGCCTCGGCTAGTTGTTGTCCGGGCTGTTCGAATTTAGCCGATGAATAAGTCATGCTGGCGTCAAGCCAGCACTCATAGAACGTGTTGCCCAGGTCATAGTGAGCGTAAATGTTTCGGCGCGATCCGGCCTTGGAGTTGTGATTGAAAGCGTGCGTGAGAAAATTCAGAGCGCGCACGATGGGGTTGCCATCGACCAGTTTCTCAAGCCGATCAAAATTCAGCGTGAACACCTCAAGCAGCGCCGCCAGATCCGGGGTGTCCCATTCGCCGGCCATATAACCCTCGCCAAAGCCGATATCGGCGGCGGCCAGAACCCTCGAAACAAACCGGAAATCCTTGACGACCAGTCGACCGTGAGGCCCTGGCGCACGACCTTCGATCCGCAATTCCCGGCCGGAGGGAAGAACGAATGTAAGGATGCCAAAATCCCAGTTGCGCCGTGAAATCGACACCGCGGTCCTGAACGCCGCCGGCGCCGCGCGCAGTTCAGGGTCATTCAAACTGAGAGCGAGGGGAGTCGGGCGGGTCTGTTCTGCTGTCGTCATGCGAGTCTCCCATAGGCAGCCAGCGCCCGGTCTCGAGCCACGGCATGGTCGACGATAGGAGCGGGATAGGTCGCGCCCAAGCGAACATTGGCCGCGGTGAGGATGTCATTATCCGCACGCCAGGGCTTATGGATATGGGCGTTGGGCAGCCGCGCAAGCTCAGGGACCCAGCGTCGAACATATGTTCCGTCCGGATCGAACTTCTCTCCCTGAAGCACCGGATTGAAAACTCGAAAATAGGGGGCGGCATCCGCCCCTGATCCGGCCACCCATTGCCAACCCGCAAGGTTGTTCGCAAGGTCCGCGTCAACCAGCGTGTCCCAGAACCAAGCCTCGCCCACCCTCCAGTCCACCAGCAGATCCTTGATCAGGAATGAGGCGACGATCATCCGCACTCGGTTGTGCATCCAGCCGGTGGCCCAGAGCTCACGCATGCCCGCGTCGACGATCGGAAAGCCAGTGCGACCATGACGCCAGGCTTCCGCTCCGGCCGGATCATCTCGCCAGGGGAAGTTGAGGAACCGGGGATTGAACCCGTCCTGCTCCATTCGTGGAAAATGAAAGCCGAGCTGGTGGTTGAATTCTCGCCAGCCGAGTTCGCGAAGGAAACCATCGATCTGGTTTGGCGGCGCGCTGCGTTCGGCCACCGCGCGCTTCGCTGCGGCCCAGACCTGCCGGGGACTGATTTCACCAAAATGCAGGTGGGGTGAAAGGCGCGATGTGCCGGGCATGGCCGGTAAATTCCGGACATCGATGTAGTTGTCGACGCCGCCAGATAAAAACGAAGCCAGACCGGCTTGGGCGCCCGCTTCGCCCGGTCGCCAGTCCTGAAATCCCGCTGACCAGTCGGGCGTTCGAGGATGAAGACGCCAGTCGTCCAGTAGATCCGATGCGGGAGACGCCTCGAACCCCTGGAGCCTCAGCGGCGTTGTATCCGGCCCCGACTCGTCCGCGGACGTCCGCGCCGCGCGCCAATAGGGCGTGAAAACGCGGTAGGGGCCGCCCGCCCCGGTCTTCACGGTCCACGGTTCATTCAGCAGGGCGCCATTGAATGAGCTGGTGGCCACGCCCGCAGCCCGCAGGGCCGCCTTGATCTTGCCATCCCTGCATACCGCCGAGGGATCGTACAAACGGTTCCAATAAACCGATCCGGCCCCGATTTCGGCGATTACCTCTTTGAGAACCTGTTCGGCAGGCCCCCGTCTTAGCACCAGCGGCGCGCCCCGATCGGCGAGATCGGCCGACAGCGCTCGCAAGGATTTGTCCAGCCACCAGCGAGCAGCGCCACCGAGGGGTCTGGTCCCCGTTGTTTCGTCCAGGATGTACAGAGGAATGACTGGTCCGGCCAGCGCGGCCGTGCTCAGCGCCGGATTATCGCCGAGCCGCAGATCATTCCGTAGCCAGACCACGGCCGGCGGGGGCATAGGCATCGCCTCTTGTCTGTGATCGGCGGCCGGCTTGCATCTGGCCCGCCTTGTGTTCACTTCTACGCCGGTCCAGGAGCGTCGGATCAGGGAGGCCTAAGACCATGCAACCCAATCCAGTCATCGA
>JAYTXV010000172.1:0-2951 GCA_043742805.1 Caulobacteraceae bacterium
GTGCGCCTGATCGAAAGGGCTTTCGGCATCGGACCCTCCGCCCTTACCGAAGCCGTCGAACGGCTCAACCAGCATTTCAAAATCGCAGCCTGATCAGACCAGAAAAACGGAGATCGACCGCCCAAACCAGAAATTTGCAACAGAGCCCTCAGCGAGCCGACGTGGTTGAGAACGTGTTGTCGGGTCGGAAATCAGCGGCCGAAATGGCGCGCCTTTGTAATGTGAGCGAAGCGACGATCAGTCGAATCGTCGCCCAAGGAAGGGCCAATCAGGAAAGCAGAACGTAGCGCCCGATCCCGTAGGCGGTGCCCGCCGCGACGAGCCAGAGCGGCCCCACTTTGAAGCGCCAGGCCGCAACGAACGCACCGAGTCCCACCGCGATGGCGACAAAATCCAGTCGGCCGCCCGGCATGAAGGCGACTTGCGCGATGCTCAGCGCGAGTGTGGCGATGACCCCGACCACAGCCGCCGTGACGCCGGACAAGGCCGCATGCGCGCGGCGATCTCGCGCCAGACGCTCGACGAGCGGCGCGCCCACCAGCACAAAATAAAAGCATGGCAGGAAGGTCATCCAGGTCGTGAGCGCCGCGGCCAGAGCACCAGCCTCCAGCGGCGAGAGTCCGCCGGCATGGCCGGCCAGGGCCGCGTTCCAGCCGGCGAAGAAGCCGACGTACTGGGTAACCAGGATCAAGGGGCCCGGAGTGGTCTCGGCGAGCGCCAAGCCGTGAACCATCTCCGCCCGCGACAGCCAGCCATAGTGGGCGACCGCGCCCTGCGCCACGAAGGGCAGGACAGCGTAGGCGCCGCCGAAGGTGACAAAGGCCGCCTGGGTGAAGAACAGGGCCACATCGGCGAAAGGCCTGGATCCCGCGGTCGCCAGGATCACGCCGATCGGCGCGGCCCAGAGGGTGGCAAAGATGGCGGTGTAGGCCACGAATCGCTTCACGAGGTTCCGTCCGGACCTGGCCGGCGGCTCGACGTCGTCTGCCATGGGATGGCTGGCCGGCGCGATCGCATAGCCCTGGCGATCGGCTAGAAGGCCGATCAACAGCGCGGCGCCTATGACCCAAGGAAAGCCAATCCCCAGCAGCCCGAGCGCTACGAAGGCCCCCAGCGCCAGCGCCCAGGCGGCCGGCGTCTTCAGGGTTCGCGTCCCAATGCGCCAGACCGCATTGGCGACCAAGGCGACGACGATGGGCAGCATGCCCTTGAAGGCCGCCTGCAGCGGCGGCCACGACCCGTGCGCGGCGGCGAGCCATGCTAGGGCGAAGAGCACGGTCGCGCCCGGCAGCACGAAAAGGACGCCGGCGGCCAAGGCCCCCTTCAGGCCGTGCAGCGTCAGGCCGAGATAGGTGGCGAGCTGCTGCGCCTCGGGACCAGGCAGCAGCATGCAGAAGTTCAGCGCGGTCAGGAACGAGCGCTCATCGATCCAACGCCGGCGATCGACGAGTTCCTCGTGCAGGATCGCGATCTGGCCTGCCGGGCCGCCGAAGGAGATCAGGCCAACCTTCAACCAGAGACCGACAGCCTCATCAAAGCGCGGCGGCGGCGCGCTCTCCTGGTCCGAAGGTGACACTGCCAGCTCGCCAGCTTCTGCGGTCACGCGGCCGCCTTGGCAAAGGCCGCATCCGCCGATGACCAGTTGGTCGCCGCCATAAAGGCGTCCACGTAGGCCGCAGCCTTCGCGCCATAGTCCATCGCGTAGGCGTGCTCGTACATGTCCAACACCAGGATCGGCGTCGATCCTGCCAGTGTCATGGTGTGGTCGGCGGCCCACTGGTTGACCAGGCGCTGGTCGCGATGGCTCCAGGTCAAGATCACCCAGCCGGATCCTCCGCCGAGGGCCTTTCCCATGCCGGTGAACTCAGAGCGCCAACGCCCATCGCTACCGAAGTCCCGCTCGATGATCGAGGCCAGGGCGCGTCCCGGCCGGTTCGGTGCGCCCAGGCCGGCGAAATAGACTTCGTGGAGGATCATCGAATTCCAAGCGATCAGCTCCTCACGCTTGAGGCCGTTGACCAGGAAACCCGGCGCGCTCGCCGGATCGAGACCTGCGAACTGGGTTGAAATAGCGCCCAGCCGCTTCACCGCGCCGGAGTAGTTGTTGTCGTAGTGGCTGCGCAGCAGCTTCTCCGACAGACCCGGCACGGTCTTGGGATCGAAGGGCATGGGCGCGGGCTTGGGGGCGAAAGCCACGCCGGGACCCGACGGCGTGGCGGGCTGGGCCTCCGCGGACGTGGTCAGCGCCGCGCCGAGAACAGCGGCGCCGCCAAAGAAGAGGCGGCGGTCGAGGGTCGGTTCGGTCATGGTCATCTCCATTGCAGGCGGAAAGGTTGAGGGTGTTGAGGAGCGAAGCGTCGTCGTCAGGCGCGCGCCAAGCGCCGCGCCACGCAGCGGGCGATCTCGGCGGGCGCCTCGTCGGGAATCGGCAGCACCGCGCTGACATTGATTTCGCAGAGCACGTAGCTGTCCTCGCCGGCCGCGTCCTTGGAGCCATAGAGAAAGTCAGCGTCCCAGATCACTGGCAGATCGGCCGGATCAATCTCCAGCCGGCGCAGCATGGCCGGAACCCAGTCGTCCTCCATCCTGGCGCGCAGCGCCTGAAAGGGCGGGTAGTCCGCGCCTGACATGATTCGCGGACCCGGCTCACCCGCCTCAGGCGGCATCAGCGCCTTGATCAGCTGGCGGCCGAACCCCACCACGCGATCCTGCACCAGGTAGCAGCGGATCATCCCCTCGGGCAGACGGGGCTGGAATGGCTGGTCGATGAGCCGGCCCGCGCCGGCGAAATAGCCTTCGCATCGGTCCATCAGGGCGTCGAGCGACAGATGTTCGATCTGACTGCCTCGCTGGGCGTGCAGTACCTCGACCGGCGCGTCAGGCTCAGGCGCCGCGCCCTGGGCCAGCTCGACCTTCCAGACACCTTGTCCGCCGTTGCCGCGGTTCTGCTT
>JAYTXV010000173.1:0-4625 GCA_043742805.1 Caulobacteraceae bacterium
GGTATTTGACATACATCATCACCACGAGGCGGATGACCTCGGGCGAGGAATCAAACCAGCGAAACGGGTTTGGCGGGGCGGGCGGCTTCTCCATCCCACCGCCCTAGCCGTCCTCGGTTACTAGCTACATAATTTTGGGCTGACAACACCATTTGGGCTGACAACACCGGCGTGGCCGTATCTGGGCACGAATTGGTATACCCAACCATTTATACAAATCGGCGACCCGCCTCCAGTTCGCCTCGCGCCGGCGTGATATTTCTGCGTAGTTTCTAACGGGCGTTTAGCTCGGCAACGCAATCGAATGGGCGGGCAGTAGGTTAAGGTGAATACCGGAGTAGGGAAGCCTTCAGGAGCATGGCTGTGGCTGATGCCCATCCACCTCGGCGATTGCCTGTGCGCGGCTGTGCTTGTCCGGGCGGCGTTGGCTTTGGAAAATGGACCGGGAACAATTGACGTCGTCGTCTCACGCGAAATGCGGCCTCTCCTGGCCGAGGTTGTCGGGGTTCGTCGGGCATTCGCATACGATGACATAGCGTTGCTGGCGACCGCCTACGATTGGATTATCGATCTCTCTACCACTCCGTTGGGGGTCGGCCTCGCCGACCGGTTAATATTCAGCCGTCTGGTGCGCCGCAAATTGGCGGATCCGCGAGTCATCCAGATTTTCGCGAAAGGGGCCAACGCAGTTGATTATTTTGTGTCGCCCACTTTCGACGAACGCGGCAGTGGCCGTAGTGGCGACCCTAACATTCCCATCTGGGCGTTGCACGCGCCGCTAGTCGCGCGAGCCGCGGAGCGGAACTTCTGGCCATGGTTTGATGCGCTACGTAGCCGGACACTCGACGTACAGTATAAGAGGGTGCCGACGCCGGAAAGGGGAGCGGACGTAGAGGTAACGTTCGCGCCGTGTGCTTCGCAGTGGGCTAAGCGCTGGCCCCAGGAGCAATGGCTACACCTAGCCCGCTCCGCTCTGACCGCCGGCTGGAGGATGAACGTGGTTTTAGGACCCGATGAGCACGGCTGCGCTGAGACGTTGTGCCGACTTGATGGAGTCCGGGTCCACCACTCGATGGACCTCACAGAGTTGGCGCGCCTGCTGGCGCGCCAAGATCTGGTGGTGGCGAACGATTGCGGTCCGATGCATCTTGCCGCCAGCCAGGGGACGCCGACACTGGCGCTGTTCGGTCCCACCAACCCACGCTGTTGGTTTTTCTACAATGGACCGGGTCAAAAGGCCCTGCAGACGTCGCGACGTTATAACCGTTGGAGCCGGATTGACCGCCCGGCGGAGCCATGGACTAACTGGCCCTCATCAGCTTCAGTTTTCGCAGAAGCCACGCGAATACTGGGCGGTATTGTAGGGTAAACTCGTGGAGTCCGAAATGTTGTACGCATCACCGCTGGTTCGCTATGTCGATGTAGACTCCCGCACCATCCTACTAGATATACGCGACGGCCAATACCTGGTGATGAACAAGACGGCTAGTGCGATGTGGCGCGCGCTTGTTTCGCTCAGTACCGAAGTGGAGCGACTCGATTGTCTCTCGTCCGACTTGATGGTGTCGAGGGAGTGTCTAGAGGCTGATACGCGGGCGTTCATGAGCGTTTGCCTGGCGCGCGGGTTTCTGCTCGCGACCCCGCCTTCACGGCTGCTGCCCATGTTCGCCCGCAACCGTTTCGACGCGCCGTCCCTGACCAATGCGTGGGTGTCGTTGGTGTCCACCGGGTTGCGCGTTGCCGGCGGAAATTTTCGGCGCGGCTATGATTATGCTCTCAGACTCAGGAAACCGGCTGCTCCTAACCGCAGGATGATCGAGGACTTGGGGCGGCTGCAACGCACCTTTGTCGCCGCGGAGAATCTTATTCCGCTCTTGAAGGCTCCGATCGATTGCCTGCCTCGCTCCCTGGCGCTGTATGGGTTTCTCACGCGATGCGGGATCGAGGCACACCACCTCATTGGTGTCCAAAGGTTTCCCTTTCGCGCTCATGCCTGGGTCGAAAGCGACGACCAGATTCTTCTCAACGATGTTGACGAGGTGCGCCGCTATACGGTGATCGCCAACGTATGACTGCCCCGGACGGCCATTTCACGGGATGTCTGACTGCCAGTGGCGATCTGATATTTCGACAAGGCGTCAACGCCGTCACCCACAGCCAGCCTATGTCCGCCTTCCGGGGATATGTCGCCAATCCATCTTCGGTCAGGTCCGTGCTGAGTCTTGACGGCGCTGGAGACCTGACAGACGCGGCGTTGGTCGGTCGCGCGGCGGAACGCTGGGGTGGTGAGCTGTCCCTGCACGTACTGGGGGAGTATGCGGCGGCCGTCTACACGGCGGCCTCGAAACGTCTACTGCTGACCCACGACACCCTCGGTATAGGCAGCTTGTTTTACGAGGCGAAGCCAGACCGTATTTGTTTCGCTACATGCCTGGAGAACCTATTCAGCTGGATCACCGCTCCACGACTTGATGATCAATATATCGTCTGTCATCTCAGCGGAAACCCCGAGTTTGGTCGCCGTACACCGTATGCGGGAGTTCTTCGACTTCTACCTGGCGAGAGCCTGTTATGGACCGCGGGCGTGCTCTCCCGTCAACGGTCGTGGCCATTCACGCGTGGACGCCGACCCCGCCTAGTCCCCCCTGCGGATCGGGAGCACGAGTTACGCCGCCTGATCGCCGAAGGTGTTCAGGCCGCCGTTCCGCGGAGGGGACCGGTTTGGTGTGAGCTCTCGGGCGGCTTGGATTCGACGACGGTCCTTGCCTACGCCGCCAAGCAGAACCGGCGTCGCATCACCGCTTGCTCGACCATCTATCCCCGGTCGAGCATCGCCGACGAACAGGTTTGGATCGCGCACGCGCTGCGCGACTACGATGTGCCATGGCGCGCGCTGGACGGTGACAGCCGTCTTCCGTTCGACCGGCCATTCACCGGTTTTGTCGGCGAACCCACCGACCGATTGATTACCCAAGGCATAATCGCGCTCTACGACGAGGCGCTGCGGGCTGGTGGCGTAGACGTCGTTTTAACTGGTCAAGGCGGAGACGCCGTATTTCTCGGAGACGGCGCGGGCCCAGTATATCTCGCCGACATGCTGCGCGACGGCCGCATTAGGAGCCTCGCGCAGGCCGTACGTGGCTTAGTCAAACGAAGCGGGGACAAGCGATCCTCGCAATATTGGCTGTCGCGATACGCGGTGGCGCCGCTGCTGCGAAGCTGGAGGGGTCAAGTGCTCGACGGCTACTTCCATCGCTCGCGACCTCCGCCGTGGCTGCGCGACCACTATATCGAGGGCGGCAGGGTCCGGGCGAGGAGCCGCCAGCGAGAGATGCTCGTGGGACCCACCTTGGCGGCGACGGTCATGTTGGAGCGCATATCAGCCGTGGTCACCGGTTTTACCCGGCACAATAATCATCCAAGCGCAGCAGCCGAATTCCGCCACCCGCTACTATACCGACCCCTCGTGGAATACATGCTCGGTGTGCCGGGCGAGTTGGCCTCGTCGCCTGAGATAGACCGTGCTTTGCAGCGCCAAGCTCTGGTGGGCATTTTGCCCGAGCCTATCCGCCGAAGACGAGACAAGGCGGGCCGGGGACAGATATTCTATAATGGGCTCGAGCGGAGCGCCTTTTGGCAAGACCGCCTCACCCGATCGCCGATGATTGTCGAGCTCGGCTATGCCGACCGTGACCGATGGCGCTCCGCCATCCGCGCCGCGACACTCGGCCACTCGGGGGGGATAGGCAGCTTGCTCGCCGCCATCACTCTCGAAGAATGGCTGAGGCAGTTTAACGTCGGATCGAACGGTGCGCTGACGTTGTCTTCAGCTTCTTCATAGCCATTGCCCAGCGTTCAAATCGGCGCTAGCCTGGAGCACCTAAAATTGAGGAGTTCTAGAGATGGCGAACAACACACCCCACGATCACGTCAGCGTTTTGGGTGATGACGTGGCGAAAACCGAAAGCCGACTCGATTACGTTGGTCCAGAGATCGTTGTGATCGGTTCGGCTACAGAACTTACGCAAGGCGGTTCGTACAATGACTACGACAGTCCGGGTGTGCGTAAAACTTAGGGTCGTGCTGACATCGCATTTGGTGTTGAGGGGAGCCCGCAAGCGCGGCTGCGTTCGCGTGCGACACTCAAGATAGCCTGTCGTTTTTTATGACGGTAAACCGCCAGCCCATCGCATTTGTGCTGGCGGCCGCCGATCACGGCTCGATGATCGTCAGCGGTGCTGTCAGTCTAACGGCAACTTGTCTCCGGTTGGGCGCAGGAAGCCCAAACCCATGCGGGGCTTAGGCTATGAGTGCCCGCCACGCGGCCAGTGCGGCAGCGCGTCTCTGTTTGTAGATTTGGCGGCTGACGAGATGTCGCTCCTGGCTGAAGTGGTTATGAACTGAGGCATGGACCGAGGCGAATTTCTGGAGTGTTTTCCTCCTCCGAAACCTGCTCATCGCCCGCTCTCGTCGTCGGAAGGGGAGGTGGCTGTTTTCGACGCGGTTATTCTTCCATCGGCCTACCGGCGCCTGGAGGTTGCGGGCCCCCAGGGCCTTCATCGCCGCGCCGTAGGAGCGCAGGCCGTCGGTGACGATCGCCTTGGGTCGACCGTGGCGCTTCATCG
>JAYTXV010000174.1:0-2292 GCA_043742805.1 Caulobacteraceae bacterium
GAGTTTATCCGCGCTGCTTACGCTGCGAGGGCATACTCTTGAGCGAAGTTATCGTTCGCATTTAGTTTAAAGCCCGGAACGGTGAGCCACGCCGAGAGAAAGCTTACGTCTTTAGACGTCTGTCGATGCTGATCGGCCCCATACAAGCCCCGCCGATAACGCGAGGAGGGAAGGGTTGGTGGAGCCGCCGGGAATCGCACCCGGGTCCAGTCCGCTTATTACACGCGCCTTTATCTCCATAGTCCGGTTTGACCCGGACCTTCTTGATATAGGCCCGCGCGGGCCAAAGGGGAAGCAACACCGCCGGCGAAGCGCGAATGGACGACCGAATTCGCGAATGGCGCCGATTGGTTCGTGGCCGGCCTCACCGTGATCTACCTTTACACCCTAGGGTTTGGGCAATTGCTCAAGGAGATCGCAAACCATGAAAAACCTGTTCTACGCCGCCCGGCCGATCCTGTCGGACATGCTCTCGACCCTGATTTTCGCCGCGCTGTTCTCGCTCACCGACAATATCTACCTCTCCACGGGCGTCGCCGTGGCTCTGGGGATTGGTCAGGTCCTCTACGAAAAGCTGCGCGGAAAGTCGGTGCCTGGCATGCAGTGGGCTAGCCTGGGGCTGGTCACGGTTCTCGGCGGCGCGACCCTGCTCACCGGCGATCCGCGCTTCGTGATGATCAAGCCGACGGTCATCTATCTGACCATCGGCGCGGCGATGATGCAGCGCGGCTGGATGGACCGCTATATCCCGCCGGTGGCCAAGACCCTGTTGCCTAGCAGTTTCACCGCCGCCTGGGGCTATATCTGGGCGGGGCTGATGTTCCTGACCGCCGCCGCCAACCTGTTCATCGCCGTGACCATGGATCACAAGGCTTGGGTGATGTTCATCGGCATGTTCCCCCTGGCCTCGAAAATTGCCCTGTTCGCAGCCCAGTACCTGACGTCCCGCCTTGTGGCGAAGCGAAATCGGCGGACCGAACAGGAGCATGTCCAGGCCGCCGAAGCGCAGCTCGCCTGATTCGATCCGGCCAAGAGCGGGTGGTCAACCGCCCTCGACCCCCCGCTCGATCGACAGCACGCCGGTTCGTGAGACTTCGATCAGCCCCAGCGGGCGCATCAGGCCGACGAACTTGTCGACCTTCGAGGGCGCGCCGGTGATTTCGAAGATGAAGCCGGCGGGGGTGGTGTCGATCACCCGGACGCGGAAGATGTCGGCGAGCATCTTGGCCTCCATCCGGCTGGAGCCCACCGCGCGAACCTTGACCAGCGCCAGTTCACGCTCCACGCCGTTGGGATCGCGCGTCACGTCCTGTACGTGGCGGGTGGAGACCATCTTTTTCAGCTGAGCCTCGATCTGGCTCAGCACCTGGGCCGTGCCGCGGGTGACGATGGTGATCCGGCTGGTTCCGGCGCCCGGATCGGTCTCGGCCACGGTCAGGCTGTCGATATTGTAGCCACGGGCAGCGAACAGGCCGACCACCCGGTGCAGGACGCCCGGCTCGTTGGCCACCAGCACGGCGAAGGTGGCTAGGTGCTCGACTTCCTTGGTGTGGCCCATATCGTAGGCCGAGGCGGGCGCTTCGGGCGCGGGCACGCTGGTCGCGATCGTATCGGACCCTGTCATACCAGCCCTCGTCCGGCGGCATCGATGATCGAGCCGATATCCCGAGGGTCTTCCCCAAGGATCATGTCGTTGTGGGCCTTGCCCGAGGGTATCATCGGCAAGCAGTTCTCGGTGCGCTCGACCCGGCAGTCGAAGATCACGGGCCTGGGCATGTCGATCATTTCCATGATCAGCCCGTCCAGTTCATCGGGCCGATCGGTTCGCAATCCCACACCACCATAGGCTTCGGCCAGCTTCACGAAGTCCGGCAGGCTGGATGAATAGGAGTGGCTGTAGCGTTCGCCGTGCAACAGCTGTTGCCACTGGCGGACCATCCCCATCCATTCGTTGTTGAGGATGAAGATCTTGATCGGCAGATCGTACTGAATGGCCGTCGACATTTCCTGCATTGTCATCTGCACGCTGGCGTCACCGGCGATGTCTATGACCAGGCTGTTCGGATGGGCGATCTGCACCCCGACCGCCGCCGGCAGGCCATAGCCCATGGTGCCCAGGCCGCCCGAGGTCATCCACCGGTTGGGCTGCTGGAAGTGGTAGTATTGCGCCGCCCACATCTGATGTTGGCCGACCTCGGTGGTGATGTAGGTGTCGCGGTCGCGGGTCAGCGCGTAAAGGCGCTCGACGGCGTGCTGCGGCTTGATCAGGGTCGAGGACGGGCGATACGCGAA
>JAYTXV010000175.1:0-10752 GCA_043742805.1 Caulobacteraceae bacterium
GAATTGAGGAAGCACGAGATCGGCAGGCCGCGCGAAGCGCCGCCATTGGAAAGCACCGGGGTGGAGGGC
This sequence comes from Caulobacteraceae bacterium, assembly GCA_043742805.1. Taxonomy (GTDB): domain Bacteria; phylum Pseudomonadota; class Alphaproteobacteria; order Caulobacterales; family Caulobacteraceae; genus Acaudatibacter. Next base: position 70 of record JAYTXV010000175.1, read on the forward strand.
ATGAACCACAGCTGGGAGATGTAGTCATAAATCCGCTGGGCGTGATCGGAGTCGTCAGCATAGGCCGTGGCTACGCGGGCGAACATATCCTGGTACGACTCGCCGGGCAGAAGATAGCGGTCTTCCAGCGTGGTCTTGCCGAAATCGGTCAGCAGGGCGTCGCGTGTCCGGTCGATCGTCACCTTGCTGACCAGTTGCAACCGGGCGCGCGGCGCCACGGCGGCTTGGGCGCGGGACATGCGCTCGTTCACGGCCTGATTACCCAAGATAGCCATCGACGCCACGGCGTTACCCCAAATGTTGTGGGCGAAGCACTCCTTCACCCCACATATGGGGTCACAGGGTTGAGGAATCGTCAACGGGCGGACGGGGCGGCGAGTGTAATTTTTTTGTCAATAACAGGTTAATAATCTGCGATCGCCAGTGGTTTCAAAGCCTTGGCCAAACGAAAAGAGCCCGGCCTTGCGGCCGGGCTCTCTCGCTAGTTTCAGGTTTTGAGGCCTGATTTAGTAGACGTTGTGGATGGTAGCCCGACGGTTGAGGGGCTCTTTCACACCGTCTCCGGTGGCGACGGCCGGATCGGACTTGCCTTTCCAGCTGACATCCAGGCTCGCGGCGGGGACGCCCAGAGCCACGAGGCCATCGGCGGTCGCCTTCGCGCGACGTTCGGAGAGCCTCATGTTGTAGGCCACCGAACCGGAGGTGTCGGTATGGCCGATAACCACTTCCTTGGTCGCGTGGTCGGAGACCGCGTGCTGAGCCGCGTCTTGAATCACCGCTTGGGCTTCCGGCGTGATCACATACTGATCAAACGGGAAATAGATGACCCAATCGGTGGGCGGAGGCGGAGGCGGCGGGGGAGGAGGAGGAGGCGGAGGAGGAGGCGGGGGAGGCGGCGGCGGCGGCGGCGGGGGAGGAGGCGGGGGAGGAGGCGGCGGCGGCGGGGCCGGAGGTGTCAACGCATAGCGCACGCCGACTGTGATGCTCTGGTCTTCGTAGCGGCCCAAAGAATACGACGTTCCATTCACCGCGACGTGCGGCGGTTCGCCGGCGAGATAGCGATAAGTCAGGTCGATGTTAAGGCGCTTGGACGCTTGATAGCTGACGCCGGCGATGCCCTGATACGCTAATACCTCACGAGAATTATCGCTGGAGAGGGTGCCGGAGCGAAGTGTTCCGCCCATGCCGTCCTGCGCGATCGCCACGCCGGTCGCCTTGAGGCCAACCGAATTCATGCCGATACCGCCGCCAACGAAGGGATCGAACTTGGAGTCGGGAAAGATATCGACAATACCGTTGGCCATCACGGTCCAGGATGTCAGGTCGCCGCCGGTGCGGCCGCACGAACCCGTGGTGGTGTTGCCGGCAAAGGCGAGGTTACTGTTGACGTTGCAGAGATAACCGACGCCTTGGCCGCCCTGGGTGATCGAGATGCCACGCAGCAAGCCCGGACGATAGCCGCCCTCGACCTCGACCCGCAGGTGCGGGATGATCTGATAGCCGATACGCACGAACGGGGCGATATCGATCTTGGTCTTAGCCGAAACCTTCAAGCCGTTGAAGGTGGAGGTTTCGGGCATTTGCTGATGCGCGCCGATATCAAGCGCGCCGTACCAGCCGTTTTCCGACGCTGATGCGCCGGAAGCGGCCAGGGCGACAGCCAAGGCTGCCCCTCCCAGTAGTTTCAATCTCATTGTCGATCCCTTCCTTGGCTGCGGTATTTTTGGACCCGCATTGAGCCTCAAAGTCCTCAGACCCAAGGCTCTTTATGCCTATTTGTCACACGAGATCAACGTTTGTGGCCCCGAAGTTGTGGCTTTAGGGATACAGTCCGCAAAACACGACGGAACCCTGGCCGTGGCCTCCCAAAACGAAAGAGCCCGGTCCTTCGACCGGGCTCTCCGCACGCTACTGTAGTGACGCCTGGGATCAGAAAAGGATCTTGATCGCGGCGCGACGGTTGAGGGGCTCTTTCACACCGTCTCCGGTGGCGACGGCCGGATCGGACTTGCCTTTCCAGCTGACATCCAGGCTTGCGGCGGGGACGCCCAGGGACACGAGGCCATCGGCGGTCGCCTTCGCGCGACGTTCGGAGAGCCGCATGTTGTAGGCCACCGAACCGGAGGTATCGGTATGGCCGACGACCACTTCCTTGGTGGCGTGTCCGTCGGTGGCGTATTTCGCCGCGTCCTGCAGAACCGCTTGGGCTTCGGGCGTGATCACGAACTGATCAAACGGGAAGTAGATGACATAGTCGCGGGTCGTATAGGCCGGCGGCGGTGGCGGGGGCGGCGGGGCCATCGGCTCCGGGGGAGGAGGAGGCGGCGGCGGCGGCGGCGGGGGAGGCGGCGGGGGGGGAGGAGGCGCAGGCGCCGCGAATGCGTAGCGAAGACCCAGAGTCAGCGATTGGTCGACGTATCGAGCCTTGTAAATCTCCGACGTGCCGGCGGAGACTGAATTTTGGGCGAAGGACGTCCTGTCGCTGCCGAGGTAGCGATAGGTAAGGTCGATGTTCAGTCGATCCGTGGCCTGGAAGGAAACCCCGCCGATACCCTGGTAGGCAAAGGCGGTATTGGACTTATTGACACTTGAGTCGTCGAAGCTCGGAGGCGGCAGGCCCGGTCCGATCAGATTGCCGCTCGCCTTGATCTTGGTAAACACCACGCCCGCGCCGCCGCCGATAAAGGGGTCGATGCGTGAGTGCGGGAAGATATCGATCAGGGCGTTGGCCATTGCGCTGTAGGTGTTGACCGAACCCTGAGGGCGCCCGCAGTCTCCACTAACGCCGCCTGCGGGGTCGTAGGCGGCCGAGCTGTTGCTGTTGCACAGCAAAATTTCGTTGCCGGCGATGCTTGAGACGCCCTTCAGACCGGTGGGGCGATAGCCGCCTTCGATTTCCAGCCGAAGATGGGGCATGACTTGGTAGCCGATCCGGCCGAAAACCACGACATTGTCGCGGGTCTTGTACCGAAAGGGCGAGACACCGGGGTCCACGGCGATCGCATTGAAGTTTTCGGTCTGATGGCCACCGACGTCGATTGCGCCGTACCATCCATCCTCGGAGGCCCAGGCCCCGGAGGTGGCCAGCCCCGCCGCTAGGGCGACTCCGCCCAACAGTTTCAGTTTCATTGTCATTACCCTCGTTGCCTGTGGCGGCCAATCAGGCCGACATGTTCTTGTTTCGCGTCCCCTCTGTCGACCGCCGGATCTCCTGACTCCCTCAAGAAAAGAAGTCGCCGCCGAGCCGCCCGATGGACCGCTTACACGTGCCTAATCCGCGTCCCTGGCTTTGGTTCCCGGGCAGTGGCGTTGTTCGGTGACGACTGTGGCTGCTAAGACACGGGTGTCGTGGGCGCGGGCGTCGGACGGGGATTTTGGGTTTATGGGATATCGCCTGTGATGGAGACCGTTGTTGATCTGGAGAGCCTCGGACCGGCTGGCTCCGAGCCCGTTCCGATTCATCTCATCGCGCGCGACGATGCGTCCGCCGTTCTGGACGCCGGCCCGCCGGCCGTGCGGGCGGCCGCCACGCTCGGCCGCTTCAATGGCGCCGCTGGCGAACTTGTCCTGGTCCCCTCGCCGGAGGGCGCCGTGGAGCGGGTGCTGTTCGGGTTGGGCGACGCGCCGGCGGGCGCAGCCGGCTTCCGAGGGCTCTCCGCGCGGCTACCGCCGGGAGACTACAGGCTCGACGGTTCGGCGGCGGGGCCGGCCCCGGACGATCTCGCCCTTGCATGGGCGCTCGGAACCTATCGGTTTGAGCGCTACAAATCCAAGCCAACCGGAGCGGCCCCGCGCCTGGTTGCGCCCTCTGGCGCCAATCTGGCCAGGGTCCGGATCCTGGCGGCCGCCTGCGCCCTGACCCGCGATATGATAAACACCCCGGCCAGCGACATGGGACCGGACCATATTGAGGCCGCCGCCCGCGATCTGGCGACTGCCCAGGGCGCTGGCCTGTCGGTGGTGGTCGGGGACCATCTGATCGAGGCCGGCTATCCGGCCGTGCACGCGGTCGGCCGCGCGGCCACCGCCGCCCGGGCGCCCCGAATGATCGAGCTGACCTGGGGCGAGGCGGATCGGCCGCTGGTGGTGGTGATTGGCAAGGGCGTGGCCTTTGACACCGGCGGTCTCGACATCAAGCCGTCGGCCGGCATGCGCCATATGAAGAAAGACATGGGCGGGGCCGCTCACGCCCTGGGGCTGGCGCGGATGATCATGGGCCTGGCGCTGCCGGTCCGCCTGGTGGTGTTGATCCCGGCGGTGGAGAACGCCATTTCGGCCGACGCCATGCGCCCGGGCGACGTGCTGGCTTCGCGCAGTGGCCTCTCCATAGAGGTCGGCAACACCGACGCCGAGGGGCGGTTGATCCTGGCCGACGCCCTGACCCGGGCCTGCGAACTGAACCCCGACCTGACCGTCGATCTGGCCACCCTGACCGGCGCGGCGCGGGTGGCGCTGGGACCGCAGGTGATCCCGTTCTACACCAATGACGACGGGCTGGCGGCGGCGCTGGCGGCCGGGTCCATCGCCGCGGAGGACCCGATCTGGCGCATGCCGCTTTGGGCGCCTTATGCCGCCGCCCTCGACAGTGACGTCGCCGATATCAAGAACGATCCGGACGGCTGGGCTCAGGCCGGTTCAGTGACCGCAGCTCTGTTCCTGCAACGCTTCGCGCCCAAGGGGCCGTGGGCGCATTTCGACATCTTCGCCTGGAACTCCCGGGGACGGCCTGGATGGCCAGTCGGCGCGGAAGCCCAGGCGATCCTGGCGATCTTCGCCATGCTGGAAGCCCGCTACCGGTGAATCATGACCCGCGGCTGACCCTGGCGCGCGCCGATCTCGCCAGTCTCGCGCTCGAAGGGAGCGTCCGCGCCACGCGTTTCGAGGCGACCAAGCGGATGCGCCTGGTGATTCCCGCCGCCGCGGTGCGGGCCGCTCCCAGCGTCGACGCCGAGCAGCTCGACCAGCTGCTGTTCGGCGAATTGTTCGAGGTGCTGGAGATCGAGGACGGCTTCGCCTGGGGCCAGGCCGCTCGGGACGGCTATGTTGGCTGGGTGGAGGCGGGGGGGCTCTCCGCCCGGCCGCTCGAACCCACGCACCGCGTCAGCGCACTGCGTTCGTTCTCCTATCTGGAGCCGTCGATCAAGGCGCCTTCGCGCGGCCCGTTCAGCCTCAACGCCCTGGTCACGGCGACGGAAACCAATGGCGCTTTGACTCGCATCGAGGGCGGCGGCTGGATCGCCAGCACCCATCTGAGCCCGATCGGCGCGGCCTTCGCGGATCCCGTGGAGGTCGCCGAGCGGTTCGTGGGAACCCCCTATCTCTGGGGCGGCCGCGACAGCGTCGGTATCGATTGTTCGGGTCTGATCCAGCAGGCGTTCTACGCCGCCGGCCGCGCCTGTCCCCGCGATACCGATTTGCAGGCAACCCTGGGGGTTCCGGTGGAAGACGGGGCGCCGGCGCGCGGCGATCTGGTTTTCTGGCGCGGCCATGTCGGCCTGATGCTGGACGATGCGCGCCTGTTGCACGCCAATGCCCACCACATGGCCGTCACCGTCGAACCCCTGATCGACGCCGTGGCCCGCATTTCGACCAATGGCGGCGGCGAACCCACCGCCCGCCGGCGCGTCTAGATTTCTCCCGCCAGCACCTTCGCGAACAAGGCGGCATCGACATTGCCACCCGAGAGAATGATCGCCGCCGTCCGACCGGCGAGGTGAATCCTGCCCGCTAGCAGCGCCGCCAGCGCCACCGACCCACCCGGCTCGACCACCAGCTTCAGGGTCGCATAGGCCACCCGCATCGCCTCGGCCACCTCCGCGTCGGTGACGGCCACGATGCTTGCCAAAGACCTCTGCAGGATCGGAAAGGTCAGCACCCCAGGCATCGGCGATTCCAGCGCATCGCAGAGCGATCTGGCCGCCGCCGGCGCGCGCCTGCGCTCGCCCGCCTCCAGCGAGAGTCGCGTGTCATCGAACCCCGCCGGCTCCACGCCATGTAGCTCTGTGGTGGGAGACAGGGCTTTCATCGCCAGGCTGACGCCCGCCAGCAGGCCTCCGCCGCCGACGGGACTGAGAAGCAGATCGATCGACACGCCCCTCGCCTCCGCCTGGCGTGCGATCTCCAGCCCGACCGTGCCTTGGCCGGCGATGACGAACGGGTCGTCGAAGGCCGGAACCACGACCGCGCGCCGCTCGGCCGCGGCCGCCGCGGCGATGGCTTCGCGGTCGTCGCTGACGCGATCATAGAACCGCACCTCCGCGCCATAGCCGCGCGTCGCGTCCACCTTCACCGCCGGCGCGTCCCCGGGCATGACGATCAGAGCCTGCATCCCCAACAGGCGTGCGGCAAGCGCTACGCCTTGAGCGTGGTTACCAGAGGAAAAAGCCACGACCCCGCCGCCGCGCTGCTCGGTCGAAAGCCGGGCCAGCCGGTTGTAGGCCCCACGAAACTTGAAGGCTCCGACCCGCTGAAGCGTCTCCGGCTTGATCAGCACCCGCCCGCCCAGCCGTTCGTTCAGAGCCGGGCTCTCCAGCAGCGGCGTTTCGACGGCCGTGCCCGCCAACAGGGCGGCGGCGGATTGCACGTCCTCGAATGTAGGGCTCATTTAGCAAATACCTGGGCGTCGTCGGCGAAGGCTTTGAACTCCAGCGCGTTCCCGGACGGGTCGAGGAAGAACATCGTGCTCTGTTCACCCGGCTGGCCTTCAAAGCGGGTCTGGGGCGCGATCAGGAATTGCGTTCCGGCCTCGACCAGCCGGTCGGCCAGCGCACGCCAGGCATCGGGCGCCAGGATCACGCCGAAATGGCGCACCGGCACGGCCTCGCCATCGACGCTGTTGGTGGCCGCGCCAGACCCTTCCTCCGAGAGGTGGGCGACGATCTGGTGGCCATGGAAATCGAAATCCACCCAATCATCAGCGGAGCGACCCTCCGGGCAACCGAGCAGGTCTCCGTAGAAGGCGCGCGCGCGCGGCAGATCGCGCACGGGAAAGGCGAGGTGAAATCTTGGGCGGGTCATGGCTTCCTGATAGCCCCGGAGGGGCGCCGGAGAAAAGCGGCTCTGGACTTGAAGCGAGCGACGCGCGCACTCTCTTTTCTTCGATACGCGGACCACAGCGAGCGCCCCGATGAACGCCACGACCTTTGATCCCGAGACCTGGACGGCCGCGGGAGAGGCCGGCCTGCCCGCCGCTATCGCCCTGCGCCGGGCGATCCACGCTGAGCCGGAACTGGGGCTGGACCTGCCCAAGACCACCGCCAAGGTGCGCGCCGCCCTGGCCGGCCTGCCGCTGGAAATTCGCGAAGGTCCTTCCACCTCCGGCCTGGTGGCCATACTGCGCGGGCCAGCCAACGGGCGGACCGTTCTGCTGCGCGGTGACATGGACGCCCTGCCTCTGACCGAGGACACCGGCCTCGACTTCACCTCGCTGGACCAGGGCGCGATGCACGCCTGCGGCCACGACACCCACGTTGCCATGCTGGCCGGCGCCGCCCGCGCTCTTTGCGAGCGCCGCGACCGGCTGACCGGCACGGTGATGTTCATGTTCCAGCCGGGCGAGGAGGGCTGGCACGGCGCCCGGTTCATGCTCGAAGACGGCCTGATCGACCCGCTGCCCCAAGCGGCCTTTGCCCTGCATATCTCGCCCAACATGCCCACTGGCGTGTTCGCTGGCCGGGGCGGGACTTTGATGGCCGCTTCCGATGTGATCCGCATCAAGGTGACCGGAGCCGGCGGGCACGCCTCGATGCCCCACGACACCCTCGATCCGATTCCGGTGCTGTGCGAGATCGTCACCGCGCTGCAGATGTTCGTCACCCGGCGCATTTCGGTGTTCGAGCCGGCGGTAATCACCATCGCCCAGATTCAGGCCGGCACCACCAACAACATCATTCCCGAGGATGGGCGTCTGCTCGGCACCTTGCGCACCCTGTCCGAGCGCACCCGCGCCACCGCGCACGAAGGTATCCACCGGGTGGCCGAGGGCATCGCCGCCGCCCACGGCGCGAAGGTCGAGGTCGATATCGACCGGGGTTTTCCAGTCACGGTCAACGACGACCGGGTGAACGACCTCGCCGCCCGCACCGCCCGCGCGCTGTTCGGCGAGACCGCCTGGGTGACCATGTCCCACCCGATGATGGGCGCGGAAGATTTTTCCTACATCCTGCAAAAGGTCCCCGGGGCCATGGTCTTCCTCGGCGCCGCGCCGGAGGGTGGCGACTACCGCACCTGCTGCGCGCTGCATTCCAACCGCATGGTGCTGAACGAGGACGTCATGGCCCGGGGCATCGCCATGCATTGCGCTATGGCCGAGGCGGCCCTGTCGGGAGGTCTGGAATTGTAGCGCCTCCCGCGCTAAAGGGCCGCGGAAAGGTCGTACACGCACATTTGCGTCGCCTTTCCGCGCGTTAGGCGCCGGAGACGAAAGCGACTTGGGAAATGTGACGGTTATCGGCGCCCAGTGGGGCGACGAGGGCAAGGGCCGGGTGATCGACTGGCTGGCCGATCGGGCCGACGTGGTGGTGCGCTTCCAGGGCGGCAACAACGCCGGCCACACCATCGTGGTGGGTGACAGCACCTACAAATTCGCCCTGCTGCCCTCCGGCGTGGTTCAGGGCAAGCTCAGCGTGATTGGTAACGGCGTGGTCGTGGACCCTTGGTCGCTGCTGGACGAGATCGAGCGGGTGCGCGCCCAGGGCCTGACCATCAATCCCGACATTCTGGTGCTGGCCGACAACGCCGCCCTGGTCCTGCCCATGCACCGCGACCTGGACGCCGCGCGCGAGGCGCGGGCTGGAGCCGGCAAGATCGGCACCACCGGACGAGGCATCGGGCCGGCCTATGAAGACAAGGTCGGCCGCCGGGCGATCCGCTTCTGCGACCTCTCCGATCCGGCCGCACTGGAGACCAAGATCGAACGCCTGCTGGCCCACCACCAGCCGTTGCGCGCCGGGCTCGAACTGCCCGAGGTTACCGCCGAGGCTCTGCTGGCCATGCTTCTGGAGGTGGGGCCCAAGGTGACGCCCTACGTCAAACCGGCCTGGCGGGTGCTGGACCAGGCGATGAAGGACGGGCGGCTTATCCTGTTCGAAGGCGCCCAGGCAACCATGCTGGACGTCGATCACGGCACCTATCCGTTCGTCACCTCATCCAACACCGTCGCCGGCCAAGCGGCCACCGGCTCCGGCGTCGGCCCTTCCGGCGGCGGCTATGTGCTGGGTATCGTCAAGGCCTACACCACCCGGGTGGGCGAGGGGCCATTCCCCTGCGAGCTGCGAGACGACGTCGGCGAGCGCCTAGGCGTCCGCGGCAATGAGTTCGGCACCAACACCGGCCGCAAGCGCCGTTGCGGCTGGTTCGACGCGGTGCTGGTGCGCCAGTCCGTGGCGATAAGCGGCATCCAGGGTGTGGTGCTGACCAAGCTCGATGTGCTGGACGGGTTCGACACCCTGAAGATCTGCACCGGCTATCGGATCGGCGATCGGGTTATCGACTATTTGCCTGCGGGCTTGAGCGAACAGGCGGCGGTGACGCCGATCTACGAAGAGATCGAGGGCTGGCATGGCGCCACGCGGGGCGCTCGCTCCTGGAAAGACCTGCCGGCCGCCGCCGTGAAATATGTCCGGCGCATAGAGGAACTGATCGGCGCCCAGGTCGCGGCTGTCACCACCAGCCCCGAGCGCGAAGACATCATCATCATGCGCGACCCCTTCCGGGGGTAGCGGCCGCCCTCAGGCGTTGACCATGTTCTGTTCGACAGCTGCGGCGCGCATCGCGCGCTGCAGTTTTTCGAACGCCCGGACCTCGATTTGGCGGACGCGCTCGCGGCTGACCCCATATTCCGAAGCCAGGGTTTCCAGGGTCATCGGATCATCCCTCAGACGGCGTTCGGTCAGGATGCGGCGCTCGCGGTCGGTCAGTTCGGTCATCGCCACCTGCAACAAACCCATGCGCAACGACTTTTCCTCGTCTTCCGCCAACCGGGTTTCCTGGCTGACCTGTTCCTTGTCCTCCAGCCAGTCCTGCCATTCGTTGTCCGAATCGGCGCGCAGCGGGGCGTTCAGCGAGGCGTCCGGTCCCGACAGACGCCGGTTCATCGAGATCACTTCGCTGTCCAGAACGCCCAGCTTGGTGGCGATGGCGCTAACATGTTCGGGATGCAGGTCGCCCTCTTCCAAGGCGCTGATCTCGCTCTTGGCCTTGCGCAGGTTGAAGAACAGTTTCTTCTGCGCGGCGGTGGTGCCCATTTTCACCAGGCTCCAGGATCGCAGGATATATTCCTGGATGGAGGCGCGAATCCACCACATCGCGTAGGTGGCCAGGCGGAAGCCCTTGTCGGGCTCGAACTTCTTCACCGCCTGCATCAGGCCGACATTGCCCTCGGAGATCACCTCGCCTATCGGCAGGCCATAGCCGCGGTAGCCCATGGCGATCTTGGCCACCAGGCGCAGGTGCGATGTCACCAGGCGATGGGCGGCGGTGGGGTCTTCATGCTCGCGCCAGCGCTTGGCCAGCATGAACTCCTCATCCTTGGCCAGCATGGGGAATTTGCGAATTTCGGTCAGGTAGCGGGATAGACCGCCGTCAGGCGACATCACCGATAGAGCATTAACGGCAGCCATTATCGACTTCCCCTTTACGGATGGTTTTCACCGCATTCGCGGATTACCCGCTTTCAGAACGCTC
>JAYTXV010000176.1:0-3028 GCA_043742805.1 Caulobacteraceae bacterium
TTGGGCATCGCTCCATAGGGATAGGGAATTAGTCCCTTAAGTCTCGCCCCCCCCAGCAGAGGCTCTCCGCCGGTCGTTGGCGGCGGTGCTCCACCCGCAGGTGGCGCCGACGCCGGGGCAAATGGCAGGGTCGGCACACTGGCGGGCGCTTCCTTGTCGGGTTTGTGGATGTTGTTCAGGCGCAGCGGCGCCGCCGGTGAGGGCAGCGCTATAGGAGCGGCCGGCGCGGGCGTGGGTAACGGTTTCGTCGGCAGCGGCAGCGGCCGTAGGGGCGTGGGCTTTGGCGGCGACGGAGTGGGCGCCGGCTTTGCGGGTTCAGGCAGTGGTTGTGGTTTCGGCGGCGCCGTTGGCGCCGGCTCGGGCGCGGGAGAAGGCTTGGACGGCTCGGGTTTTGGCGGCGGCGGTAGAACCTCGAACACCGGGGGGATGATCACCCGTGGCGTCGGCTCCGGCATCGGCATGATGCGGATATCCATCGGCGGGGTCGGTGGCTCCGGCAATTCATAAGCCGGCGTCACCTGGCTGACGATCAGCGCCAGAAACAGGATGTGGAGGGTGGCTGAGATCGAAAACGCGATGGCGTTCCGCCTGGGCCTATCGGCGCGTCTCAACGGTCGCCCATTCGTGCCAAAATCATCTCGCCCACAGAATGGGTTGTTCATTGTCCCAGTTTGCCCGGGCGGGAGTGGTTTGCCACGCCTGATCTCACGGTGGAAACCCTTGACGACCTGGGAGGAGCCGTCTAGACACCGTGCTACTTAGTCGAACCGGCTGTGTCCCGCGAGAGTTTTCGGGGCAGACGCGGTTCGCAAGACGACACTGATCGGATGGCTCAGTCGCTATCTTTCGTCAGCTAGGGGCCCTCGCGGCATTCCGCGTGGGCCATTCGTTTTTGCGAGCTTATGCGTTTGTCGGACCTTTTGGTCCGGCGGGCTGGTCTTTGACACGGTTTGGCGCACACGGGCTCACTTGCCTGAAGGGAAATACGAGCGATATGGATCGTCAGAACATCCGCATCCGGCTCAAGGCCTTTGATCACCGCGTGCTGGATCACTCCACCCGCGAGATCGTCAACACGGCCAAGCGCACCGGTGCGACCGTCAGGGGTCCGATACCTCTGCCCACGCTGATAGAGCGTTTCACCGTCAACCGCTCGCCGCACATCGACAAGAAGTCGCGCGAACAGTTTGAAATTCGCACCCACAAGCGCGTGCTCGACATCGTCGATCCCACCCCGCAGACCGTTGACGCGCTAATGAAGCTCGACCTGTCCGCCGGCGTGGACGTCGAAATTAAGCTTCAATAGGGGAACTGGCCAATGCGCACTGGCGTAATCGCCAAGAAGCTGGGCATGACGCGTCTCTTCGATGAGACAGGAACTCATGTACCCGTGACCGTGCTCAGCCTCGAAGGCTGTCAGGTCACCGCCCAGCGTACCAAAGCCAAAGACGGCTATGTGGCCCTGCAACTGGGCGCCGGAGCCAAGAAGCCGAAGAACACCTCGAAGGCCGAGCGCGGACACTTCGCCAAGGCTTTGGTCGAACCCAAGCGTCATGTGGCTGAATTCCGGGTTACCGAAGAGAATCTCATCGAGGTCGGCGCCGAATTCACCGCCGACCACTTCCTGCCCGGCCAGAAGGTCGACGTGGCTGGGGTGACCGTCGGCAAGGGCTTCGCTGGCGCGATGAAGCGCTGGAACTTCGGAGGCATGCGCGCCACCCACGGCGTCTCCGTGTCCCACCGTGCCCACGGCTCCACTGGCCAACGTCAGGACCCTGGGAAGGTGTTCAAGGGCAAGAAGATGGCTGGCCACATGGGTCAGGACCTAGTCACGACCCTCAATCTGACGGTTTTCCGCGTCGACGTCGAGCGCGGACTTATCCTGATCAAGGGCGCCGTTCCCGGCACCGAGGGCACGTTCGTCAAGATCCGCGACGCCATCAAGATGGCGGCGCCGGCCGATGTCCCGACCCCCGGCGCGATCAAGTCCGCTAGTGCGGGGGTGATGCCCCCCGACAATGGCGCGGCGCCGGAAACCTCAACTGGGGATGACGCGCAATGAAGATCGATGTGATCAATCTGGACGGCGCCACAGGCGAGGCGTTGGAGCTTCGTGACGACATCTTCGGTATTGAGGAGATTCGTGGCGATATCCTTCAGCGCTGCGTGACCTGGCAACTGGCCAAGCGCCGCGCCGGCACACATAAGATTCAGGTTCGTAACGAGGTCTCTCGCACGGGCAAGAAAATGTATAAGCAAAAGGGCACCGGCGGCGCTCGTCACGGCTCGCGGCGCGCCGCGCAGTTTGTGGGTGGCGCCAAGGCTCACGGCCCGGTTGTTCGCAGTCATGCCTTCGACCTGCCCAAGAAGGTGCGGGCAATGGCGCTTCGTCATGCCCTGTCCTCCAAGGCCAAGGCCGGCGCAATCGTCGTGCTCGAAGACGCCATGCTGTCGGATACCAAGACGGCTGGCCTGCGCGGACGGTTCCAGACGTTAGGCCTGAAGAACGCCCTGGTTATCGCCGGACCCGTCGTCGACGCCAACTTCAAGCTGGCGGCTCGCAACATTCCTAATCTGGATGTGCTGCCGGACGCCGGCCTGAACGTCTATGACATTCTTCGCCGTGAAACCCTGATCCTGACCCGGGCCGCCGTCCAGGCGATCGAAGCCCGCTTCGAAGCGAAGGAGGCCGCGTGATGGCTCTTACGCCCCGCCACTACGACACCATCCTGGCGCCGTTGATCACCGAAAAAGCCACGCTGCTATCGGAGCAGAACAAGGTGGTGTTTCAGGTGGCCATGAACTCGACCAAGGAAGAGATCGCCACGGCCGTCGAACAGCTGTTCAAGGTCAAGGTGACCAAGGTCAACACGCTGATCCAGAAGGGCAAGACCAAGCGCTTCCGCGGTCGTCCTGGCCGTAGATCAGACCTCAAGAAGGCGATTGTTACCCTTCAAGAGGGCCAATCCATCGACATTACGACGGGGCTCTAGAACATGGCTCTGAAGCATTTCAATCCGACATCGCC
>JAYTXV010000177.1:0-5992 GCA_043742805.1 Caulobacteraceae bacterium
CGGTGGATTAACGCTAGCCTGAGGCGATGCGGGGGCCGAAACCCACTAGGCGACGACTACCGCCCGCCGAGTTGGTGACTTTGTGGAGCGATGGCTCCCCGGGCAGGACTCGAACCTGCGACCCGGCGATTAACAGTCGCCTGCTCTACCAGCTGAGCTACCGAGGATCGGGCAATCGCCGAAGGACGGGCCTAATACGACGGGTGTTTCGGGTGTGCAAGACAATTGGCGCCGGGGCTGGGGCTATTGTCACAATCGCGATGCTATAAAACCGGGACAAGTCGGCCGCTGGCTGGCGTCTCCCGGGAGTTGCTTGTGATGCGTTGGTTGGGTCTGCCCTGTCTGGTGTTTGCCGCGAGCCTGTTCGGCCACGTCGCCTGGGCGCGGGGCGCGGGGCTGGAGGGGGTGCCCCGGTTCGACCATGTCATCGTCATCGTCGAGGAAAACAAGGAATACGACCAGATCGTCGGCGGCGTCGACGCGCCCAATATCGCCCGCCTCGCCTGGACGTATGGCAACGCCTCGCGCTTTTACGGGGAGGTTCATCCCAGCGAAGCCAACTATGTGGCGCTGCTGGGCGGCGACACCTTCGGCATCCACGACGACGACGCGTTCTACTGCAAGCCTGGGTTGAAGGACCCCAACTGCGAGTATGCCCTCAGTCAGCCGGGATATCCGGACCACACGGTCGCCTCGCCCCATCTGGGCGATCAGCTCAGGGCGATAGGCCTTACCTGGAAGGGATATTACGAGAGCCTCCCCGAGCCGGGCTCCCTCGCCTATACCGCCACCGATGCGAAGTTCGACGATGGCACGCGCAAGACGGCGCTGTATGCCTCCAAGCATTCCGGTTTCGCCAACTTCGCCTCGGCCCAGCATGACCCCGACCGGGCCAGACACCTGGTCGGGTTCGACCAGTTGAAGGCCGATATCGCGGGAAACACTCTGCCAAACTTCGCGCTGATCGTTCCCAACCAGTGCAACGAGATGCACGGCCTGCATGGCGCGGGAATCCCGCCCGATTGCGATGGAGCGAATGTCGGGCCTCTGATCCGTCGAGGCGACGCCGTCGTTGGCCAGCTGGTAAGCGACCTTCAATCGACCCCGGCGTGGCGTTCGGCGGGCAATATGGCCATCGTCATCACCTTTGATGAAGGCTCAGGGGGCGACCGGGCCGGCTGTTGCGGCGTCACCCCGGACGCACCCTCCAACTATGGCGGGGGGCACATTCCGACGATCGTTATCACCAACCATGGCCCTCGCGGCCTGGCCGATCCCGCAGCCTACAACCACTATTCCCTGTTGCGGACGATCGAGGATGCTTTCGGGATCAAAACCCATTTGGGCCACGCCGCCGAGACGGCCAACGGCGTCAATCCGATGATACGCCTGTTTGGTGGCGACTGAGTTTCGTGGCTGGGCGTAGAAAGCGAACATTTTAATAAAAAGCCGGTTTGGCGGAGCGCAATTTCGCACACTGTAACTGCGAATGTGGTAATGCGGTTTTCTCGGGGCGAATTGAAGGAATTAGTCATGAACAGCAAACAGGTGGCTGTGATTGCCGTGGCGGCTCTTTCGATGGGGATGGCGGTCGCTCCGACCGCGAGCGCGGGTCCGACCGCGATGCGCGTGATAGCGACAGGCGTATGGGCCGCAAACGTCCCGACGACGCGCTACAGCGCGCCGAACGAGGCCTTCACCTTCTCGTTTTCCGTGGATAGCGCCTTCAGCTTCGCCGATTATGGCACCGTGAAGGTGATCGATCCGACCCACGTCCATTCATTCAAATATACACTCGGCGGCTTGACTGTGCACACATCCACCGCCTCCGCGCCGCCGCCCAATTGCGTTGGCTCCGCGGGCACCCTGTGCGGGGTTGAAATGATCTCCTCAGCGGGCGGCGGAGGGTTGAACCTTGACTTCGCTGACTATTCTCTCAACTTCTTCAGCACGAACAGCGCTGACATTGTTAGCCATGGCAAGTTCGACCACGGCACTTTCAGCTTCACCCCGAACGTCAATGGCGACCCCTCGCCAAAGAATCATCAGATCAATGAGGGAAACGGCCCGACCACGATTTCGGTGGTGCCCGAACCGGCGGCCTGGGCGATGATGATGATAGGGCTTGGCTTTACCGGAGCGGCGCTTCGCTCTAAGCGCCGCGGGGCCAACGCCGTCATCTAGTGTCTAGGCGGGTCGAGGTTTACTGAACGCCCTCGACCCTGACCTGAAATCGCGGGGGACGATACGCCAGATCGCATCGGAGAATGCGGCGTCCCGCGTTCGGTTCCAGCAAAATCATGCGCCGTCGGCCGACTTTGCTGATGCAGCCGAAGGGTGCGGCCTGCGCGGGCTCGACGACGCTGGGCCGGCAGGTATAGTTCAGCACTGCCAGAGCTGTCATGAGGCGGCGGTGGGTTACACCCCCGTCCGCGCCGCACATTCCGCTCGCCCGCTGGTCGCGCTCGGCCTGAAGAGCGGCAAGCCGCTTCGGCAAACCTACGTGATCAAGGAAGCGCTCGGGCCCAGACGGCGCCGTTCGGCGGCGACCTACGACCCGGTCAACGGCGTCAAGGACCAGTCAGGCGGCTGGGTAGACGGCAGGGGCCCGACGATCGCCGATGGCATGGTTTTCCAGGTGTCGGGCTTCAAAGGCTCGTCAAACACCGGTGGCAACCCGATCGCCGTGCTGCTGGCCTTCTCGGTCGACGAGAAATAAGGCGGAGCTTCGCTCGCTTCGGAGTTATTGGAGGCCTGACTGGGAATCGAACCCAGGTGCGCGGATTTGCAGTCCGCTGCGTCACCACTCCGCCATCAGGCCGGAAAGCGCGCTGGCTAACAGAGGTTGCGCGATTGGGCAATCCATCGCCGCCCCGCGATTGCGCCGGAAGATCGCGCCGACCTATAAGCAGGGGCTTTAAGTTGCTTGGGAGACTTTATGACGAGCGCCGATTTCGCCGCAGCGCGCGCGACCATGGTCGACACTCAGGTCCGTCCCCAGGACGTCACTGACCTGACCATCCAGGACGCCATGCGCGCCGTGCCGCGTGAGGCGCTGGTTCCGCCCGCCAAGGTCTCGCTGGCCTATGCCGACACCGAGGTCGAATATGCGCCCGGCCGGTGGCTGCTCAGCCCGCGCGATGTCGCCAAGCTGTTGCAGGGGCTGAAGCCCAGGCCCGGTGAGGCGGCCCTGGCGATCGCCGCGCCCTACGCCGCCGCGGTGCTTGAGGCCATGGGGCTGAAGGTAACGCGGATGGATGGTGCGGATCTCGGCTCGCCCTCCGGCCGATGGCCTCTGATCGTTTGCGAGGGGGCCGTCAGCCGCACGCCTGAATCCTGGCTCACGGCGATCGCGCTCGGAGGCCGGCTTGGGGTTGTCGAGCGCAACGGGCCAGCTGGGCGCGCCATGATCCACCTCCGCTCGGAAGCCGGCGTCGGCTCCCGGCCGCTGTTCGACGCGGCGCCGCCGGTCATGGCGGGTTTTGAGCGAAAGCCCGGATTCGCCTTTTGAGACGGCGTGACATCCATGACCCCCTGTGGCGCGTCATCCCGCTGATCCTGGCCGGGAGCGTCGCCTGGGGAAGCTGCCGGGCCGAAACCCTCGGGGACGCCATCGCCCTGGCCTATGAGTCCAATCCGACCCTCCAGGCCCAGAGAGCCAGCCTGAGGGCCCTGGACGAGACCTACGTCCAGGCCGACGCCGGCTACCGGCCCACCGCGACCTTGCAGGGCACGGTAACCACCGACGCCAACAACTATACCGGCGTCGAACGGCCCCTGCCGGGAACCAGTCAACAGGTTCTCCAGCGACAATCCCAATCATCCGGCGTGGCGATCGGGGTCACCCAGCCGCTCTACACCGGCGGCCGCGTGGCAGCCCAGGTCAGCGCCGCCCGCGCCGATATCCTGGCCGGCCGCGAGACCTTGCGTGGGACCGAGGAGACCGTTCTGCGATATGTGATCAACGCCTATGCGGACGTGCGCCGCGACCAGCAGATCGTCGTGATCCTGGAGGTCGATGTGAAGCTGTTGCGGACCCAGAGAGACGAGTCCCGCGCCCGCTTAGAGGTCGGTGATATCACCCGCACCGACTTGGCCCAGACCGACGCCAGGGTGGCGGCGTCCCAGTCCCAGCTCTCCCATGCTCGCGCTCAACTGGCCAACAGCCGCGCCGTCTACGCTTCGATCGTGGGCCGAAATCCGGAAAATCTCGCCCCCGAACCTCCGCTGGCGCCCTATCTGCCCGGCAGCTTGGATAAGGCCCTGGACTGGGCGGAGCGCAACAGTCCCCAGATCAGCCAGGCCGATTTCGCCGAGCGGGCCAGCGCCGCCAAGCTCGCCGGAGCCAAGGCCCAGACGCGCCCGACAGTCTCCCTCCAGGGCAGCGCCGGTTTCTCCGGGGGCACGTTCGCCAACAACGGCTTTACCGGCATCCCAAGCAACGGTCTGGGCACCCCGTTCAGGCACTACAGCCATGACGAGACCGCCAGCGTCGTGGCGACCATTCCGATATTCACTGGCGGCCTGACCTCGTCGCAGATTCGCCAGGCCGCCGAGACCAACAACGCCGACCGGATCGGCATCGAGACCGCCCGCCGCCAGGTGCTGCTGACCGTCGCCCAGGCCTGGAACGGACTCACCGGCGCCCGCGCCAGCCTCACGGACGATGAAGCCCAGGTCCAGGCCGCCAACGCCGCCTATGAGGGCGCGCGCCAGGAAGCCCGCGTCGGCCTGAGGTCGACCTATGACGTGCTCATTTCCGAGCAAAATCTCAGCGCCGCGCAGCTGGAGCTGCTTAATGCCCGTCATGACGAATATGTCTCCGGCGCCGACCTGCTGGCCGCCACCGGCGCGCTGTTCGCCCGGGATTTCGCCGCCGACGCGACGCTCTATGATCCCAAGGCTAATCTCGATCACGTCCGCCGCGCCTGGCCGTGGTCGCCGTGGGGGGCGGCTGTCTCGCGCATCGATGGCCTGGGCGCCCCACACCCCGAGGTGGGACCCGCGCCGCCGCCTTGACCAGATTTGCCGGAACCCCACCGGGCGGGTATCTAGGTTGGCGATACAAAAATCGACTTGAATTTTGGCCCACAGCGATGACCGAAGCGACATCTCCGGAACCAAGTATGCCGGAACCGACCATGGATGAGATTCTGGCATCCATCCGCCGGATCATCTCCGATGACATGGTCTCGGCCCCCCCGTCCCAGGGCGAGACCGAAATCGGCGCGCCATCGCCCGACGCCGACACCGATGTGCTGCTGCTCACCGAGCGCGCGCCGCTGGAGCCTTGGGCCTTCGATCCGTCGGCCGAGGCCGAGCCGGCGCGAGAACCCGCACCGGTCGATCAGGTTCCGGCCCTTCAGAACCGGGCTACCGCGCTCCCCCCGGCGATCGTTACGGGCGCCGCCGCTTCCTTCGAAAGGCTATATTTCGTGGTCGAGAATCCCCCGCCGCCGACGCCCCTCGCCGTGTCCGCCGCCGGACCGACGCTTGAGGACCTGACGCGAGAACTGTTGAGGCCCATGGTCAAGGCGTGGCTCGATGAAAACCTCGACACCATCGTCCGCGCCCGCGTCGACGCCGAGGTCGAGCGGATTTCTCGCGGCCGGGCACGCTGACGCCCTGAGCCGCCGCCGTTTCGGTCCGACTCGCCGTCTCGTCTCCATGGACCCCTCTTTTTGACGCGAGTTCCCGCGTTCCCCGCGAAACAGCCATGCTTGAAAAAACCTTCGATCCCGCCGCCGCCGAACCGAGACTCTACCGTCAGTGGGAAGAGTCCGGCGCCTTTGCGCCGATCGACGATCCCGCCGCCCCGACCTTCACCATCGTCATCCCGCCACCGAATGTCACCGGGTCGCTGCACATCGGCCATGCGCTGAACAACACCCTGCAGGACGTGCTGACCCGCTTCGCCCGCATGCGCGGCATGGCGGCCCTGTGGCTGCCGGGAACCGATCACGCCGGCATCGCCACCCAGATGGTGGTGGAG
>JAYTXV010000178.1:0-13632 GCA_043742805.1 Caulobacteraceae bacterium
GGCCGTTGTCTTCGACCGTCACCGAGTTGTCGGTGTGAATCGTGACGAGCACTTTGTTGGCGTAGCCGGCCAGCGCTTCATCGATTGCGTTGTCGACGACTTCGTACACCATGTGGTGCAGGCCGGTGATGTCATCGGTGTCGCCGATGTACATGCCCGGCCGCTTGCGCACCGCGTCGAGGCCCTTCAGCACCTTGATCGAATCGGCGCCGTATTGGGCGGCCGCGGCGTCGGCGGCGCTGTTGTCGGCCAGTTCGGGGATCTCGTCGGTCATTCAGGTTTCCAGCACGGTCAGGCGCGAAGCGTCGACATGGACGCCAAGAGCTCGACCCTTGAGGGCTTCGAACAGCGCCTCGTCCGTGCCGGTGAGAAAGGCCTGGAGCGAAAGCGCTTCGATCTCGTCGAAGAGCGCGGCCCGCCGACCGGGGTCCAGGTGCGCCGCGACTTCGTCGAGTAACAATATAGGACTTGGCTCGGATTCGACACGTGAAAGTCGCGCCGCCTGGGCCAAAACCAGATTGAGTATCAGCGCTTTCTGTTCTCCGGTGGAGCATTCGGCGGCCGGACGGCCCTTTTCGAGGTGGACCGCAGCGAGATCGCCCCGGTGGGGGCCGCTGAGAGCCCGGCCCGCGGCGCGATCCCGATGCCTGGCGGTCTCGAAGGTCGCGGTCAGATGTGATTCGATCTCCTCGGCGGAGACCCCGGCGGCGGCTTGCCTTTCCCACGTCCCGGTCAGCGACAGTCCCGCCCGGGGAAAAGGCCGATCCGCCCGGTGATCGATCTCCTCGCCCAACGCCTGGACGGCCCTGGCGCGGGCCGTGGCCACCAGGGCGCCGGCGGCCCCCAGCCGCGTTTCCACGGCCTTGAGCCAGTCGGCGTCAGGAAGCTCGTCGGTTAGCAGGCGGGTCCGCTCGCGTAGCGCCCGCTCATAGGCCCCGACATGGGCGGCGTGCTTTGGCTCGGCCGCGAACACCAGGCGATCAAGAAAACGCCGGCGCTCCGTGGGGCCATCGAGGAAAAGGCGGTCCTGGGCGGGAGTCAGCCACATCGGCCGCAGGCGTCGGGCTAAATCGCCAGGGGGGGCGGGTTCACCATCGATCCGCACCAGACGGCGGAGGGAGCCTTGCGTTTCGACGCCGGTGCCGATCCGCAGCTCGCCATCGCCGTCGGCGATCCTGATCGAAACGGCCCAGGGCGCGCCTTCGGGCTCGGCGGGTTCGCGGCGACCCATTTGGGATAGCGGCGCGACGCGCAGGCCGCGACCGGGGGAAAGCAGGCTAACGGCCTCAAGCAGATTGGTCTTGCCCGCCCCATTGGGGCCGAACAGGTAGACGTTCCGGCCTTCGGGAGCCAGGTTCGCGGTCTCGTAACACCGAAATTCGGTCAGCCGCAGCTGGAGGATCGCGGAACGCAGTTTAGGCCCTCAGGGGCATCAGGACGTATTGTACGCCGGCGTCGGTGGGATCGATTACTAGGACCGGGTCGAGCATGGTAGCCGAGGCCGCGCGGTCGGCGAAACGGAACTCGGTAAGTTCACCGCCGATCTGCGAGGTCACGTCGAGCAGGTATTTGGCGTTGAACCCGATTTCGAAGGGCTCGCCATCGTAGTCGACTTCCAGTTCCTCGACCGCCTGGCCGGTCTCCATGTTGCGCACCGTCAGAACAATGCGCCCGGGTTCGGCGGCCAGCTTCACCGAGCGGCTTTTCTCAGAGGAGATGGTCGACACCCGGTCGACCGCTGCGGCGAACAGGGCGTTGTCGACGGTCATGATCCTGTGGTTGTCCTTGGGGATTACCCGCGTGTAGTCAGGGAAGGATCCGTCGATGACCTTGGAAGTCAGGCTCGCTTGGCCGAAATCGAAGCGCGCCTTCTGTTGGCTGAGGCGAAGGTCGATGGATTCGCCGGAATCCTCCAGCAGTCGACGAGCTTCCTGAATGGTCTTGCGCGGGATGATCACGCCGGGCGCGCCGGCCGCGCCTTCGGGCGCGGGCATCTCGGCCAGGGCCAGGCGGTGGCCGTCCGTCGCCACGGCCCGCAGAAGCTCGCGGCCATCCTCGACCAGGGTGTGGAAATATATCCCGGTCAGATAATAGCGCGTCTCCTCGGTGGAGATGGCAAAGCGCGTGCGGTCGATCAGACGCATCAAACCCACGGTGTCCACCGAAACGGGGCCTGACAGGCCCTCGGAAGACATCACCGGGAAATCTCCGGCTGGAAGCACCGGCAGATTGACCCGGTACCGCCCGGCGCGAACCTGAAGACGGGGATCATCGCCGTTGAAGCTGAGGGAAACCTCGGCCCCTTCCGGCAACTTCCTGACAATCTCATAGAGGGTGTGGGCGGGCGCGGTGATCTGACCGGGCGTTTCCACCCGGGCCGAGGTCTGGTCGATGATCTCCATGTCCAGATCCGTGGACGAAAGGGACAGGCCCGCCGACGTCGCCGACATCAGCACATTCGACAGGATAGGGATGGTGTTGCGCCGTTCGACAACACTTTGCACATGTCCGAGGGCCTTCAGCAGCGCGGCCCGCTCGATCGTCAGCTTCATGTCCATACCCGAAACGGCGCCCCGCGGATGAGAATCCCCAGGCGCGGCCGGTTGAAAGGGACTTTGCACACTAAAGATATTGTCGGCGCGAGGAAGGGCCTTCCGCCCACCGGGCATACGAGGGCGATTTCCAGGCTCCGATGGATGGCTTCAGCTTTCGGGAGCCGCCGTTTCGGTTTCGGCCGGTCTGCCGGTGGAGTCCCGCGCGGCCACGATCACCATCGCCGGCCGCACGATTCGCCCGAACAGCTCATAGCCGGTCTGCAGCAGCTGGATGACACCGCCCGGCGCCACGTCCGATGAGGTCTGCTCCATCACTGCCTGGTGCTGGTGAGGATCGAATCGGTCGCCCACGGCGGGGTCGATCTGTTTGAGACCGTTGCGTCCGAAGGCAGTGAGCAGCTCCTTCTGGGTCATTTCGAGACCGACCGCCAGGTTGCGCACCAGCGGGTCCTCCGCGTCGTGGGGCGCGTGTTCGAGGGCCCGGGCCAGGTTGTCGGCGACTCCCATCAGGTCCTTGGCGAATTTGGAGATCGCGTAGGCGCGGGCGTCGTTGATTTCTCGCTCGGCGCGGCGCCGGGTGTTCTCGGCCTCGGCGGCGTAGCGTAGCGCCTGTTCCTTCAGCGACGCGGTCTCGGCCCGCAGCGCTTCAATGATGGCTTCGTCGAGAGCGGCGACGGATTCGTCCTCGGAGCCTTCGCTGAAAATATCGGTCTCGGTCATGTAGGTCCTTTTTTGTTCTTGGCCGACGGACGGTCAACCGCCGGTGTTCATCAATCGGCCCAGGGCGCGAGCGGTATAGTCCACCAGCGGAATAACCCGGGCATAGTTCAGACGGGCCGGACCGATCACACCGATCGCGCCCAGCACCTTACGCGAGCCCGACATATAAGGGGCCGCGATCAAGGCGGAACCCGAAAGCGAAAACAGGCGCGTTTCCGCTCCGATGAAAATCCTGACGCCCTCGGCGACACGGACGTCATCAAGCAAACCGATCAATTGCTCCTTCTGTTCCAGATCGTCGAACAGCATACGCACCCGCTCGAGGTCAGCCGCGACATTGGGGTCGCCGAGCAGATTGGCCCGACCCCGCACGATCAGGGTCCTGGCGGCGCCGTCTCCGCCGCTCCAGGCCGCCAGGCCTTCCTCGATTAGGTGGGCCGCGGCCGCGTCGAGCTCGCGGCGGGCCCTCGCCAGTTCGGAGGCCACGTCTGTCTTGGTCTCGGCGAGGGTCTTGCCCCGCAGCCGGCCATTGAGGAAATTCGAGGCTTCCTGCAGGGCGGCCGGGGTGACGCCCAGAGGGCGGCGCATCAGGCGATTTTCCACCGTGCCGTCGTCAAACACCATGATCGCCAGGGCCTGATCGGGACCCAGGGCCACGAATTCCACATGTTTGACACCGGCGTCGCGCACCGGCGTCACCACCACCCCGGCGCCGCCGGCCAGGCCCGAGAGAATCGCGCTGGCCTCGTCCATGGCCGAATCGAAGCTGCGCCCCCGAACCGAAAGCCTGGCCTCGATGTTCTGGCGATCTTCCTCGCCGACGTCGCCGACCTCCAGCAGGCCATCGACGAACAGTCGCAGGCCGGCATGCGTGGGCAGGCGACCCGCGCTGCTGTGCGCGGCGCCCAGCAGGCCCAGTTCGGTCAGGTCCTGCATGGTGTTGCGGATGGAAGCCGGCGAAAGATGCACGCCGCCACGGGAGATGGTGCGCGACCCCACCGGTTCGCCGGTCTCCAGATAAGTCTCAACGATCCGCCGGAAGATATCCCGCGCGCGGGCGTCCAGCTCGGCCAGGGTGGCGCCAGGGTACGATGTTTGGCCGAGGAGTGGGTTGGTCATGGACGGTTCTCTTGGATTCGAGGATAAGCGCGCGCTCTCGCGGCGCAAGCGGCGCCCGCTATCCTCCAGGAGATTGATCACCATGCGCCCTTCGGAACGCCAACCCTCTGACTTGCGCGCCGTGACTCTGGAGACCCAAGTCAATCGCTATGCCGAGGGTTCGTGCTTGGTCAGCTTTGGCCACACCCGGGTTCTGGTCACCGCCAGTCTGGAGGATGGTGTGCCGCCGTTCATGCGTGGACGCGGCCAGGGGTGGGTGACGGCGGAATATGGCATGCTGCCCCGGGCGACCCACACTCGCGGTCGGCGCGAGGCGGCTCAGGGCAAGCAGTCGGGCCGCACCCAGGAGATTCAGCGTCTGATCGGTCGGTCCATGCGCGCCGTCGTCGATGTAAGGGCGCTCGGCGAGCGACAGATCACTCTGGACTGCGATGTCATCCAGGCTGATGGCGGCACCCGCACGGCGGCGATCACCGGTGGCTGGGTGGCCCTGAAGCTGGCGACGCGTCACCTTGTCGAGGAGGGCTTGATCAAGAAGGATCCGATCCTGGATCATGTGGCGGCGATTTCCTGCGGCATCTTCAACGGTGTCCCGGTCCTGGACCTGGACTACGAGGAGGACAGCAACGCCGAGGCGGACGCCAATTTCGTGTTCACCGGATCGGGTGACATCGTCGAAATCCAGGCCACTGGTGAAAAGCGCGGCTTCTCGCGCAACGAGTTTGAGCAACTGTTCGCTTTGGCCACCGACGGGATTGCCCGCCTGGTCAGGCTGCAGGAAACGGCGATCAACCGCTAGGCCGCGGCGGCTATTCCTCCAGCCCGTCTTCATCCGGGGCGCCGGGTGGGCCAGGTTCGAAGACCACCAGGTCGCCCGGCTGGCATTCGAGTTCCCGGCACAGGGATGCCAGGGTCGAAAAACGGATCGCCCGCGCCTTGCCGGTTTTCAGGATGGAGAGATTGGCGATGGTGACGCCGACGCGATCAGCGAGTTCGGTGAGCGACATTCTTCGCTTCAGCAATAAACGGTCCAGGCGGATACGGATGGGCATGGCCTAGATCGTCAGCTCCGCTTCACCGCGCAGGCGGGCGCCCTCGCGGAACACCTCCGCCAGCACCACGATCACCAGAACGGAGAACCAGGTGGTGAGGTTCACCCCACCGCCGCTGGCCATTTTTGTCAGGCCGAGGTCGTGGGCGAACAGGCGGACAATACCGGTGAAGGCGTAGCGCCCTAGCTCAAGGACCGCGAGGGCGGCCCCGATCATGCGTAGTCGCCGCACATTGTCGGGATGGAATGGATCACCGATGATCAGGGTCTGAAAGATGCGGCGCAGCCGGCCGACGATGATCAGGGCGCCGGCCAGGTAGAGATCGCCGGCGAGCAGGGTGGCGGCGGCGATCGGTCCAAGCCACGCGCCTTTGATGTGCACGCCGCCAATATTGATGGCCCCGCCCAGCAATTCGGGTTTGAAGCTCAGGAGCAGAACCACCACGATCCCTATCGAAGCCGCGGCGGCCGAGAACAGCAGGATCCAGTGGACCACGTCCAGAATCACTTTCAGAAAACTCGAAACCGAGCCGGGACCAAGGGCGCGCATGGTTTCCTCTCCTCTTCGGCCGGGGCCTTAGACTATTGCCTTGAGACTTATTTCAAAGCCGAAGCCGCCAGGGTGTCGGTCACCGCCGGCCAAAACGCAAACCACCGCCCAAGTTGGCCTCTGAGCGGTGGTCGGCGGCCCCTTTGAAGGGCGCGTGGGTCGCATGATCAGACCTGGATGGACTGGACGACGGCTCCGAAGGCGATGGCGCCGAGGCCGAGAATGACCATGGAATGGAACAGACGAAGAGCGATCTTGTCGAAGGCGCGGATGGCGTTGGCGGCAGAGTTCATGACGGGTTCCTATTGTGCGGTGCGATAGGAGAGCGGTTTCTGTTGGCTCTCTGGGGCGGCCCAGCGCCGTCCCTGTGTGACTTTCAATAAAATATTATTGTTTATCAATCAAATTACATATCGTTTATCAACATTAACTTTTCGCAACGCAACATCGGTGGCTTGGAGCTGCGGAAATTGGTAAAACCTGATCATGAGCCTTTCCCTCAAGTCCGGACTTCGCCTGGTGGCCGCCACGCACAATCCCGGCAAGGCGCGGGAACTGGCGGCGCTGTTGGAAGGCCGCTTCGACGTGGTGTCGGCCGCCGCCTTGAATCTGGCCGAACCGGAGGAGCCCGAAACCACCTTTGTGGGTAACGCCATCGTCAAGGCGAGGGCGGCGGCCGACACCTGCGGTCTGATCGCCCTGGCCGATGACTCGGGCCTCTGCGTCGCCGGTCTGGATGGCGCGCCGGGAATCTATTCTGCCCGCTGGGCCGGCCCGGACAAGGATTTCGGCCACGCCATAGACCTGGTCGAAGCGCGTCTGGCCGACACCGAGAGCGATGACACCCGCGCCTGGTTCGTCTGCGCCCTTGCGGTAGCCTGGCCCAGGGGTCCGATAGTGGCCGTCGAGGGCCGCGTCGATGGAAACCTGACCTTTCCCGGCCGAGGCAAACTTGGCTTCGGCTATGATCCAATCTTCATTCCCGAGGGCGGTTCTCTGACGTTCGGCGAGATGGATCCCCTGGCCAAGGACGCCATCAGCCACCGTGCCCGGGCCTTCGCCGCGCTCAAAGCAGCGCTGTTTTGAGGCCGAGACCGCCGCCGCTCGGCGTCTATATCCATTGGCCCTATTGCGCGCGGATCTGCCCCTATTGCGATTTCAATGTCGTTCGCGATCGGGGACGGGGAGAACAAAAGAGAGCGCTTACAACGGCGATCCTCGCCGATCTCAAGGGGCATGCCGCGCTCACAGGTCCGCGCGAGCTGGTCTCGATCTTTTTCGGCGGCGGAACACCCTCGCTGATGGACGTCGACGATGTGGCCCGGATCATCGAAACGGCGTGCGGCCTCTGGACGCCGACGGGCGCGGTTGAGGTCTCGTTGGAGGCTAACCCCACGGACGCGGAGGCTTCCCGGTTTTCGGCGCTGGGGCGGGCGGGCGTGAACCGGTTGTCGCTTGGAGTGCAGTCCCTGGACGACCAGGCCTTGAAGTTTCTCGGCCGCAATCATGACGCCGGCGCCGCGAGGCGGGCGATCGATATCGCGGGCGGGGTATTCGCCCGGTTGTCGGTCGATCTGATCTACGCATTGCCGGGCCAGGCGTTGGACGACTGGGCGCGGGAACTAGAAACCGTGGCCGGTCTGGGTCCGGGCCATATCTCGCCCTACCAGTTGACGATCGAACCGGGCGCCGCCTTCCATCGCGCCGTTCGGCGCGGAACCCTGGTTCCGGTGGGCTCCGACCTAGGGGCTGACTTCTACGAAATCACCCAGGCGGTGCTCGAGACGGCGGGTTTTGAAGCCTATGAGGTGTCCAATCATGCGCGCGGCGCGGCGGCGCGATCCCGCCACAACCTGATCTACTGGCGCGGGGAGGACTATGTGGGCGTTGGACCAGGCGCGCATGGCCGTCTGACCCTGGCCGGCGAACGCTTTGCGACAACCACCCCGGACGCCGTAGGCGACTACATCGACCGCGTTGGCCAAGAAGGAACAGGCGCCCGGAACGATCATCTCGATGCGCGGGAGGTCGCGTTGGAGCGTCTGCTGATGGGCATGAGAACGGTCGAAGGCGCGCCGATGGACGCCTTGGCGGCGCTAGAGCTTTCGAAAGCCCGGTTTTCCGCCGTTGAAGGCCTGGTCGAGATAGCGGATGGAAGGCTGGTCGCCACCAGATCCGGGCGACCGGTCCTCGACCGCGTGCTCGCTGAATTGACCAGCGGCTAGAGCATGATGATTTTAGTTGGAACGGGCTAAAATCGTCATGCTCCGAATTCAAAAACGTGGGGTCTGGCTTTGCCTTTAGATCTATTTCGCCGAAAGGCGCCGGGCCCTAACTGGCCGACTTGAAAAAGATTCAGGCGGCTTTTTGCAACGACTTATGGAGCAGGGTGATCGCCGCATCGCGATCGATGCGCTCGATGGCCGCCACTTCTCTAGCCATGCGGTCTAGGGCCGATTCATAGAGCTGACGTTCGGAATAGGATTGTTCAGGCTGACTGTCGGAACGGTGCAGGTCCCGGACCACTTCGGCGATGGAGATCAGGTCGCCCGAGTTGATCTTGGCTTCATATTCCTGCGCCCTGCGGCTCCACATGGTGCGCTTGACCCGCGCTCGGCCCTTGAGCGTGGTCAGCGCCTGAAACACTACATTGCCTTCGGCCAGGGCGCGCAACCCGGCGGTCCGCGCTTTCTTGGTCGGCACCCGGAGGGTCATTTTCTCGTGGTCGAAGGTGATCACATAGACTTCAAGCGCCGTGCCGACAACTTCCTGGGTCTCGACACCGACCACGACGCCCACGCCATGGGCTGGATAGACGACGTGGTCGCCGATACTGAAGTCGTGCTCGATTTTGGTGTTCATAGAATGACATTCCTTTCTCGATGCGGCCCGATTCCGCTGTGCGCGGGTCCGTCATGTCTGTTGGCCACTGAACCCCCAGTGGCCCGCCTAACCGTTCCCGATCTCGGGTTCCCGGCGAACTTGGCCGCGGGTGTCGCGCCCAGATTTCGGAAACCGCCGTTTTGACCCGGCTCCAACGCTCTATTCCCAGATGAGCTGTAGGGCCGAGTCAAACCAACCCACGAGGATGCCACTACCCTAAAAACGTGGTGGTTTGATGGCTTCAAGGTGCGAAAACGCACAGTCGCCTCCGCGCAGCCATCGGCGCGGCGTCTTCCATGGAAAGCTAGGAGCCGTGTCCGGGCTTCTCGCTGAAGAATTTTTCGAATTTCCCGGTCACCGCGTCATACTCCGCGCGGTCGGCGGGCGGTTCGCCCTTGAGGGTTATGTTCGGCCAGACTCGGGCATAGTCGGTGTTGATCTTGAGCCACTTGCCGTCTGGATCATCTTCCGTGTCGGGCTTGATCGCGTCGACGGGACACTCGGGCTCACAAACGCCGCAGTCGATGCACTCATCGGGGCTGATCGCCAGGAAGTTCTCGCCCTCGTAGAAACAGTCCACGGGACACACCTCTACGCAGTCCATGTACTTACATTTTATGCAGGCGTCGGTGACGATGTAGGTCATCGATGACTCAAAGTTCGGGTTCTCGCGGAAGCCCCCCGCGATGGGGCGTCGGTGTTTGTCAGGCAGGGGCCCGCGTTGTCAATGGCGTGGAGTCGGATCGAGATCACCCGTCAGTCCGGCCATGTCGGCGTCCAGGGCCTGATAGAGGCTCCGCGCCTCAGCCGAAGGACCGCGGCGGACGCCCAGGCCCTCAACCCGAATCGCCGTTAACCGTCCGCCGACCGCGAACACCAATTCGTCGCCGGGTCTCAATAAGCGCGAGGGTTTCTCGAGTCGCGCCTGCTGGCCGGCGCGCGTCAGGCGAATTCGTCCCGATTCGATCAATTGCGTCGCCAGCGCCCGCGTCTTACTGAGCCGCGCCCGCCAGAGCCAGACGTCCGCGCGACAGGCCTCACTTTCCATCGGCGGCTCTTAGGGGCCGCCGGCGCCGGACGCGGCGTCGCGTGGGCTTCGCCGTGGATGGAGTCGTCAGTTCCGCTAGCGCCGCGAAAGGTGAGAGCGGCTTTGCCGGCGCGTCGACGACCGTTCGCGCTTGGCGCCGGCGCCAGATCATCGCGACGCCGGGAGCTGGTTTTTGCGTCGGGGTGAACCCAAGGTGCTTGAGAATTCGCACCGCATTCGCCTCGCTCCAGCCGAGGGCCGTCCGGGCGTCGTCGGTCAGGCGCACGCCGCCCCCGCCCGCATTCGCCCTCAGGCTCTCGCCCAGGCGCTCCAGACTATCGACTGGCGCCGCCAAGCCGCCGACCGCCAGCATGCCCCGAAGCCCCAGGGCCGGGGCAGCTGGAGGAGGGACAGGCAGCGTTGTCAGGCCATCGCCTCGCGGCCTCCAGTCGGGAGCGGCCTGAACGGCGAAGGCTTGCGCGACACTCGCCGCGGCCGATCTAGTCTGGCTGGGCAGGAACAGACAGAATTCCCCGAACCGCACGCCGAGTTCGCGCAGAGCGCGGCGTTCGGCGCGGCTGAGATGGCCAAGATCGACCTCCACCGACCGCCGATCCAGAACGCCGCCGCCCTCGATCACCCGATAGGCCAGGCCGCGCGCCAGACCTTTGAGGGTTCCCGAGGCCACGGCGTCGCTAAGTCCCTTCATCGCCCACAGCCGGCGACTGGCGTCGGCCGCCACAAATGCCTCCAACCGGCGCGTGGCGCGATCCCGGGCCGGCGCGGAGCCGAGCTCGCCATAAAGGCGGACTGCGGGATTGAAGGGCTGGTCACCGGCCAGTGTCCCGGCCGCTTCGCCGCGCCATAGCACATCGCCCGTCGGCTCAAGGGTGAAGGCTTCGTCGGTTTCGGACGCCAGCTGGCCGAGGCGACGGCCCATCTCCGGCCCGACCGCCCGCTGCGCCGCAGCCCGCAGGGCCTTGGCTTCCAGCAACCCACCTCCCTTAGCCAGCTCGAATTTCAGGCCTCGCAGGTGGCCCACGAAATGACCCTCGACGGTGACCACGCCGTCGGGCGCGACGCCCGCCAGCAGATCGTCGGCCCGGCCAAGGCCGCGTATCAGAGCGCTGGTGCGCCGATCGATGAACCGGGCCATCAGCTTTTCGTGCAGGGTGTCGGACAGCCGTTCCTCAAGCCCGCGCGTCACGTCCCGCCAGTGGGCGGCGTCGGCCAGCCAGTCGGGGCGATTGGCCACATAGGCCAGCGTCCGAACCCCCGCCAGCCGGGTGGACAGGGCGTCGATCTCGCCGTGCAGCCGGTCCAGCTGGCGGTGCTGTTCGGCCATCCAGTCATCTGGAATTCGCCGGTTTCCGAGGCTTAGGTAGTCGAACAACACCCGCACCAGCCGGATGTGTTCGTCGGGCGTGGTCTTACGGAAATCGGGGGTCTGGCAGGCGTCCCATAACCGAAACAGGGCGGAGCGATCCGAGCAGCGGCCGGCGACCTCGTCGTCGGCAGCGAGATTTCGCAACGCCCGCTCGTCCAGCGCTTCCTCGGAGGCCTTCAGCCCGTCCCGCGGCGCCGGCGCCGACAGCGAGCGCAGCAGCGTCGCCAGGGACTGGAATTCGAGCGCTCCATTGCGCCACCACGCCGCCGGCACGGCCTCGAAGCTGTGCGCCTCCACGGCCGCCACGAGGTCTGGCTCCATCGCCTCGCAGGCCGCCGTGACGCCGAAGGTGCCATCGGTGCGGTAGCGCCCGGCCCGTCCGGCGATCTGGCCGACTTCATGCGGGTGCAGCGGGCGTTGGCGCTTGCCGTCGAACTTGGCCAGACCCGCGAAGGCGACATGGTCGACATCCATGTTCAGCCCCATGCCGATCGCGTCGGTGGCGACCAGGAAATCCACCTCGCCGGACTGATAGAGGGCGACCTGGGCGTTGCGGGTTCGAGGCGACAGCGAGCCCATCACCACCGCCGCCCCGCCGCGCTGGCGGCGGATCAGTTCGGCGATGGCGTAAACTTCGTCGGCCGAGAAGGCGACGACGGCGCTGCGCCTCGGAAGACGTGTCAGCTTCCTGGGTCCGGAGTAGCTGAGGTTCGAGAACCGTTCGCGGGTCACGATTTCCGCCTCCGGCAGCAGCCGGCGGATCAGCGGCGCCATGGTCCCTGCCCCGAGAAACATGGTCTCGAAGGTTCCCCTGGCATGTAGCAGCCGATGGGTGAAGAGATGCCCGCGCTCGGGATCGCCAGCCAGTTGAATCTCGTCCACGGCCAGGAATTCGACCTGCCGGTTCAGAGGCATGGCCTCCACAGTGCAGACGAAATAGTGCGCCTGGGGCGGCACGATCTTCTCTTCGCCAGTGATCAGGGCGACTGCGCGCGGGCCACGCGCCTTGACGATGCGATCGTAGATTTCCCGGGCCAGCAGGCGGAGCGGCAGGCCGATCATGCCCGAGGCGTGGCCCAGCATCCGCTCGACGGCCAAATGGGTTTTGCCGGTGTTGGTCGGACCCAGGACCGCGACTAGCCGGGACGGCGCCTGTCCCGTGGGACGATGACTCATGATGTCAGGATGTGGCCCAAGCCGAGCCGGCTGACAATGCACAAGAGGGGCGTGAACTGGGGAAATTCAACCGTTAACGCGGGATGGACACACCCGTGAACAGGGCCGCAACGAATCATGACCGAATCACCGCAGGCGCCGGATTCCATTTTCGTTCACTACGATATCTTGTATCCCGGTGGCTCGCAGGCACAAGCCGGTCAGCTTCGGACGGCGTCGTTCTCGTGCTCGCGCTTGACGCGCCCGCCACCCATCGCCTATATCGCCGCCTCCCGAGCGGGACCCTCTCGCTCGAACCTTTATCTTTGGATAAGCCTAGCGCCATGTCACGCCGCTGCGAACTCACCGGCGTCGGTCCCATGACCGGCCACAATGTGAGCCACTCTAACGTCAAGACCAAGCGCCGGTTCCTTCCGGCTTTGGCGCCCGCGAGCCTGCAGTCGGACAGCCTCGGCCAGACCTTCAAGCTGAAGATTTCCAACGCCGCCCGCCGCACCCTGGATTTCCGGGGAGGCCTGGATGTGTTCCTGATCAAAGCCAAGGACGAGGCTCTGTCCCCCCGCGCCCTGAAGATCAAGCGGCAGGTCAAAGCCAAGCTCGCCAACGCGCCGGCTGCCTGAGTTCAACCTTTCCGGGTTGAACTTTTAGATATTCAAGAGCGTTCGACCGGCGGCCTTGACGTCGACACAGCCCGTCAACGACATGGCCATTCGCAGTTCCTGGCGAAGTATCGCCAGCATGCCAGCCACCCCCGCCTCGCCCCCAGCGCCTAACGCAAAGGCCCAGGCGCGCCCGATCAGGCAGGCCTTGGCCCCCAGCGCCAGCGCCTTGAGCACGTCCAGTCCCGATCGAACCCCACCATCCATCAACACCGTCAGGTCCTGGCCTACCGCGTCCACCACGGCCGGCAGGGCGGTGATTGAAGACGGGGCGCCGTCCAACTGTCGGCCACCGTGGTTGGAGACCACGACGCCTTCCACACCGCACCGGCGAGCGTCCCGTGCGTCTTCCGCGTCCAGCACGCCCTTCAGCACCAATGGGCCGGGCCAGCGGTCGCGGACCCACTCGATGTCCTTCCAGGTCACCGAAGGATCGAAGTTGCGGCCGATCCAGCTCCAGTACTGATTGAGGCCCTTCAGGTCGGCCGAGGCGGCGCTGAGGTTG
>JAYTXV010000179.1:0-2476 GCA_043742805.1 Caulobacteraceae bacterium
GGATCATCATGTCGCCGAGATAGCCGAAGGCGTAGGAAACGTCGGCTTCCACCGGCTGGCCACGATAGTGGAACTTGTCGGTTTTATGATGCGGAACCACCACGAACGGCCCCGCGAAATATAACTTGGCCCATTGGCTGATCGAGGCCTCAAGGTCGTTCACGTAATACGCGTACTGAAAGACCGGATATTGGGATAATGTATTCGTCATAGAGGGTTTGCTCCAGGTCAGTCTTGCGCCGACGAGATCGGGTGCGCAAACCCTATGAAGGGCCCGCCCGACTGTCAAAACAAAACTCTAGATCACCGGTGATTAATTGGGGCGACAGCACTTATTTTGGGGGCCAAGCGCTATCGCGGCGGTTGCCAATGACAGTCCAAA
Organism: Caulobacteraceae bacterium; assembly: GCA_043742805.1. Classification (GTDB taxonomy): domain Bacteria; phylum Pseudomonadota; class Alphaproteobacteria; order Caulobacterales; family Caulobacteraceae; genus Acaudatibacter. The sequence continues at coordinate 383 of JAYTXV010000179.1, forward strand.
CCCGGCAGGGTCGCGGAGAGATATCATGGGAAAGAGTGTTGGCGCCTCATGATGCGAACGATCCGCCGCAGTCTCGCAGTCCACCCGCGCCTGGCTAGCTCGATCGCTACCAACTGGGTGAACTGCCGCACCTCCCCTCGCTGTCGTTAATAAGGCCCGGTATCGGCATAGCCGACCCGCCGGGCGTCGTCTTTCCCAGTTTCGCTATCAGCCGCAATTTCGCCACCGGCGTTGAACATGTCTTGAAATCCTGAACTCTCGGATCGTTAGCCAGTCAGGTTACACTATAAATCGTTAAACTTTGCAGTTTACGTGCGTTAAAGGGTAAGCGCCGCAACCCGAATTTTAGGCGCGCCAAGGAGAGGATGACCCGATGAAGGCTGTTGTATTCTATGAACCCGGGACTCCGCTGGCGGTCGAGACCGTTCCCGATCCCGCGCCGGAAGCCGGCGAGGCCATCATCCGTGTGCACTATTGCGGGGTCTGCGGCACCGACCTGCACGCCACGCAGCATCACAGCGACGCCGTGGGCAGGCAGATCATGGGTCATGAGTTTGCTGGAGAAATCGTTGCGTTAGGGGCGGACACCGAAGACGGGTGGCGGGAGGGCGACCGGTTGACATCGCCGCCGTTCATCAGTTGTGGCCGGTGCCTGGCCTGCCTGCGGGGCAAGCACTTCCGCTGCGTCGGTCTTAAGATCATCGGCTCCAGAGGCGTGCCCGGCGGGTTCGCGCAATATGTCCGGGTCCACCTGAGCGCAGCGGTGCGCATTCCAGAATCGGTCTCGTGGAAGAAGGGCGCGCTGGTCGAGCCCCTCGCGGTGGGCCTGCATGCAGTTCGCGGGTCGCAGCGAGGCCTGTCCGGGAAAAATGTATTGGTTATAGGCGCCGGCCCGATCGGACTGGCGGTGAGCCTGTGGAGTCGCCTGTTCGGCGCGCGGCACGTGGTGGTAAGCGAACGAGAGCCTGTCCGCCGCGAGATGGCGTTGAAATATGGCGCGACCGCCACGGCGGACCCCCGGCAGGACCTGCCCGGGCAATTCCTCGAACTGGCGGGCGCGGCGCCGGACGTGATCTTCGAGTGCGTGGGACTTCCAGGAATGCTCGCCCACGCGGTTGATGTCGCGCCCCCAGGGGCGGAACTGGTTATCGTGGGCTTCTGCATGGACCCCGACACGTTCCTGCCTGCGGTGGCGATGATCAAGGAGCTGTCACTGCAGTTCGTTGTCGGACACGACAAGTCGGACTTCCAACTGGTCGTTGATATGCTGGCCGGAGGACGGCTCGACGTCGAGGACATGATCACCGACATCTTTTCGTTCGATAATTTCTCGGCTGGGTTCGAGGCGCTGCGCAGGCCGACACATCAGTGCAAGATACTGTTGGATCCGACGCTGATCTGAATGGTCGAGCGAGGGGCGGACTCGTTGCTACTCTGTGTGAGCGATTGCTCATGAGGCCAAGCGCGGTCCGCGTCTATATACACGTTAGTTTCGTCAATCGAGTTGTCGCGCTCGCGCCTGATCAACTACTTTGCCGGCGGGGCTTTGAATATCGCCAGCCCTAAGCCATGGCGGCTTATGCCAATGTGGCGGCGCAGGAGGCGTTCATCGCCGCCCCGGGGGGAATTTTTGCACAACCTGGCCCAAGCGGCCGCGGTGATTAGGGCCACTCGGATCGGGCGGACGGCAGCGTCAGCGTCAGCGGAACAGACCGTCTGGCCTTGAACAATCAAGCTTGACTTTTTTAGCGATGCGTTATCTAAGAAAACTAACAATAAAAATACCTGGGACCTGCGCTCAATGCGCTCGGCCAGGGGGGAAATCGGTCCAATGAACACCAATTCGAGCCACAGACGTACGGCTATGTTGAGCGGCGTGGCCATGGCCATCGCGCTTGCGGCGCATCCGGCTTTCGCCGCCGACGCGTCGACGTCAACCAGAGCCGCTGAAAAGAAGGTCACCGACCTTGAAGAAGTAACCATCACCGCGCGCAAAAAGAGCGAGCGTCTGCTCGACGTGCCGGTATCGGCCAATGCGATAAGCGCCGCGGGGCTGGCCAAATACGCCACCACCGACCTCACCGCTGTCGGCGT
>JAYTXV010000180.1:0-5372 GCA_043742805.1 Caulobacteraceae bacterium
CCCACCAGCGAGCGGGCGTCGGCCATGCCGCCAGAGGCCACGAAGGGGATCTTCAGTTCCTCCGCCGCCCGGGGCAGCAGGATGAAATTGGGCACGTCGTCCTCGCCAGGGTGACCGCCGCACTCGAAGCCATCCACACTGACAGCGTCACAGCCGATCGACTCGGCCTTCAGCGAGTGACGCACCGAGGTGCATTTATGGATCACTTTGATGCCGGCTTCCTTCAGCATCGGCATCCATCTGACCGGATTGTTGCCGGCCGTCTCGACGATCTTCACACCGCCATCGATGATCGCTCTTACATAGCCGGGATAGTCAGGTGGCGTGACCGAGGGCAGGAAGGTCAGGTTAACGCCGAACGGTTTGTCGGTCATGGTTCGGCAGCGGGCGATTTCCTTGGCCAGATCATCCGGCGTGCGCTGGGTCAGGCCAGTGATCAGCCCCAGGCCCCCGGCGTTTGACACCGCCGCGGCCAGTTCGGCCAGGCCCACGAAGTGCATGCCGCCCTGGATGATCGGGTGCTTGATGCCGAACAGTTCGGTGATGCGGGTTTTCATGGGTGGGCGATCCTGGTTTGTCGCAAGAATGACTACGCTAGCTTGCCGCCGCCGTCGCCGACAAGGGCGCCGTTGCGGCGCCTGGCGCGAACTCCCTGCGTAGTCTCGCGCCCATCAGCAGCATCAGAACCCCGCCCAGGCCGACAAGCGCCGCATGCAGCCCCCAGAACTGGCTGGCGGTCAAAGTTTCGTAAAGGCCGCCGAGCCGGCCGCTGACCACGCTGCCCAGAGACACCGACAGCAAGTTGCAGCCCATCAGCGTGGCGTTCACGGACGTCGGAGCGGCGCGCGAATAGAGCGCGTTCATCGTCGGGACGAAGAACAGCCAGCCGGCGTTGGAGGTCAAATGAAAGACCACCGCCCACAACAGCGGCGTGCGGCCGGCGGCGTCGGCGGCGAGCGGCGCGGCGGCCAGCCACAGGGTCGAAGCGGCGAATATGAAACAGCCGATGGCGATCTTGGTGGCCTCGAACGGCTCGCGTCCGCGCCTCGCCTGCCAACGCCATAACATCAGGGTCGGCGGCAACAGCAGGAACGGCGCCAAGCCGTCCAGCGACTGAAGCCACGGAACCGGCATGGTCCAGGAACCGAACTTCAGCTGCACATGATCGCGGACCCATAGATTGTAGGTGTTCCACACCTGGGACTGCGCGACCCAGAACAGAGCCGAGATCGGAATCAGGGCCAGCAGATAGAGGATCACCCTCCAGTCCGCCGCCGAGAGGGTGGGGCGGGGCTGGGGCGGCGACCTGACCTTGGCCGCGGGCGCCGCGCGCCGGGGCGGGAAACCGACCAGGCGTCCGCCGACCAGATAGACGATCAGGCCGATCAGCATGCCGAAACCGGCGAAGGCGAAGCCGACTTGCCAGCCGAACGCCTGGCCCAGTGCGCCGGTGGCCAAGGGTGCGATGAAGGCGCCCAGATTGACCGCCGCGCCATAGAGCTGGAATGCCGCGTCGCGGCGACGGTCGTCGCGGCTGTAAAGTTCGCCCAACTGGGGCGAGAGATTGCCGCGCAGGCAACCGGCCCCAAGGATCAGCAGCAGCATGGCCAGCAGGAACGAGGCGTCGAAGGCCATGCAGAAATGGCCGGCGGTCATCAGCAGGGCGCCCAGGGTGACCGCCCCGGTTCGCCCCAGCACCCGGTCGCCCAGCCAGCCGCCGAACACCGGCGTAAATGACACCAGACCGACATAGAGGCCGAAGATCTGGGTCGCCAGCGCTTGGACCGACAGGTGGCCGGTCACGCCCTCGATCACCGAACGCAACGACGCGAAGCCGACGATGTGTTCCACATGCCCCGGCAGCAGCAGCGCGCCAACCATGTAAAGCACCAGCAGCGCCTGCATGCCGTGGAAACTGATCCGATCCCACAGCTCGGTCGAAGCCAGCACCCAAAGGCCGCGCGGATGGCCGAACAGGTCGCGCGGGGTAGCGGTCGTCAAAACTCTGGCCTCTGATTTAGCTATCGCCAGCTGGTCAGATTCGGCCCTTCGGACCAACGGGCAAGCGCCAAGACGCGCCGTGAAACTTCATCGACGCCTCCGACTAGCGCGCCGGATAGGGGCCACCCTATCTAAGGCCTGGAATAGGGGCACTTCATGAAAAACCCGATTCGCGTCGGCGCGATCATCCTGGCGGCCGTCATCGCCTTGGCCGCGATTGGTTATGTCACCCTGCTTCGCCCGGACATCCCCTATGCGGCGCTGGAGGCGAAATATGGCGGCGACGCCTCGCGGTTCATGGATCTGCCGGGTGGGTTGCATATTCACTACCGGGATCAAGGCACTCCGGTTGGCCCGCCGGTGGTGATGGTTCACGGCTTTTCGGCCTCGCTTCACGCCTGGGAGCCGTGGGTCGCCCGCCTCGGTCATGACTATCGGATCGTCACCCTCGATCTGCCGGGCCACGGCCTCACCCGGGCTCCAGCCGGCTATGAACCGAGCACCACCGCCTTCGCCGATATTGTCGATCAGGTGGCCCAGCGGCTGAAGCTAGGGCGCTATGTGGTGGTGGGCAATTCCATGGGCGGGGCCGTGGCCTGGAAGGTCGCGGTGCGTCACCCGGATGCGGTGCGCGGCCTGGTCCTGGTCGACGCGGCGGGCTGGCCCGAAGAAAAGCGCGCGCATGGCGACGGACCCCTGGTCTTCAAGGTGTTGGGCTCTCCCCTGGGCCGGCTGATGATCCGCGGGATCGACACCCGATCGATGGCCGCCAACGGTCTCAAGGACGCTTATATCGACCCGGCCCTGGTCACCCCGGCTCTGGTGGATCGCTATGTCGAGCTTTCCCGCGCGCCCGGCCACCGCGATATTCTGCTGGCCATCGTCACCGGTCATCCGGGCCAGGAGACCCGCTCTACCTTCAATATGATCCACACACCCACCTTGGTCATACACGGCATGGACGACCGGCTGATCCCCTTCACCGATGGCCAGGCGTTCGCCGCCGCCATTCCAGGCGCCCGACTGGTGGCCTATCGGGGTGTGGGCCATGTGCCGATGGAACAGATACCGGACCGCTCGGCCGCCGACCTGAAGACATTCCTGGACAGCCTGACGAACGCGCCGGTTCCGTCGGCTAGAGGGTTCGCCGATACTGATGACCGAACTCGTCGAAATCCGTGATGCCGACTTTGCGTGGTTGCTGGGTGACGCGACCACTCGCCCCGGATTGAGTTCGCCGCCCGGCGGTGTCGATACGCCGGCAACCCTTGACATCGCATGGGGTCCTTTTTCTGAACGGGTTTGTGGAAACCGGTCGCGAGGATCGCGACGGAGATGGCCCGGTGATCCTTCTTCTTCCATGTTGGGGTGGAGGTCGCCGCCCTGTCGGGGCATCTTGCGCTGATCCAATTACGCGCCCATTTCCGAACGGTGGACGCCGCCGATCCTGGGCGCGCGCCCCGACTGAGGAGACTGGCGATGGTCAAGGCGATATGGAACGGCATCACCCTGGGTGACTCCAGCGAAACCGTGGTGGTGGAAAATAATCACTATTTCCCCCTGGACGCGATCGACCCCGCGATGCTGAAGCCCAGCGCCACCACCTCGGTCTGCCCGTGGAAGGGGACGGCCCACTACTACACCGTCGTCGCTGACGGGGCCGAGAACAAGGACGCCGCCTGGTACTACCCGGACCCGAAGTCCGCGGCCGCCCAGATCAAGAATCGGGTGGCTTTCTGGAAGGGCGTCAAAGTGGGCTGAGGCTTCACCCGAAACCTCTTTTCAGCTGAATCAAATAGGCTGATGGTCCTCGGGACTTTAGGGATGCGTTCGAGCCGGTCGGGTGGGTCGGTTCATCGCGAGCGGGAGGACGTCCGATGGCCGTGTTGAAAAAGCCCCGATTCATTGACCCCGCCGGCGACCCGCTCACTAGTGCATTGTTCGTCAGGCCGCCGTTCCTGTTCAGGAACGTAACGGCGCGGTCTTTCCCGCTGCGCGCCAACATGGCCGTGCTTACGAACTTCTGTAACAACTATCTGAACATGGATGTCGACCCATCCATCGTCCACTACGCGCCGGCGCTGCCTTACGTCTACCTGACCATCATGAACTACGGCAGCATGGCCGCGGCCTCGGTTCAGGCGCAAAACGTCGGCTGGGTCTCGCAGCACGAAGTCGCCTTCATGGTCGTCGTGCAGCGGTGGCGTAAAGAAAATGGCAAACTTGTGTTTAAGGATTGGGCCACGGTTTCGCCGTTCATCTATGTGGATGACCAACTCTCACTGAACACGGGGCGTGAAGTCTACGGCTGGAACAAGGTCGAATGCCGGATCGACGCGGACATACCGCTGTGGGCGGGCGATCCCATGGCGCCTCTACGGCAATTCGAGCTCAGCACCGTCGACTTCGCTAGGCCTTATGCTGGTGACGCACAATCCAGCCAAACCCTTGTGCAGGTGGATCTGGATGCGCCGCCTACCTTTACCCAATTCCCCCCCGATCCGCGCAACCCCTGGTTGCCGCTTTGGTCGATACCCAGCGCGATCGCCAATACCGCCTCGTTCCTTGGCAGCGCCATCGATACCGCTCTGTCACTGCGAATCCGCGGCTACGAAGACAACCGCTCACTTTCCGGCGTCCTGGCCATGGCCGGGAAAGCCGGCGAGAAACTGCGCAGCCTGTTGCCGGGCATAGCCGGCTCGCTCAACGCCGATCAAGAGGCCGCCGATCTGGCCGACGCGATGGCCGGACTGCCGAAGCTGTTCCTCGACAGCGTGACGCTCAAGCAGTTTCGTAATCCGGAGAACCCATCCCTGGCCTGCTACCAAGCCCTTGTGAACTCGAAGATGGGGGTCGACCGGGTGAACCGGGTCGGTCTTCTCGGCGACGTTAATCTGCTGCGTGGCGATTCCTCCGGCGGTTATACGATCCGGATTCATCAGCACGACGCCCAGCCGATCATTCAAACTCTTGGTTTGGCCGTGGACTCCTGGAGTCCCGAGCGGTCGCCCGACGCTGTGGCGAACCTGAAGCCGGTCCTGCCGTTGTGGCTCGATGTCGACCTCTATTACGGCAGGGGCGAGGTCATCTGCTCGCGGGCTCTTTGGGCCGAGTCTCGACCCTATGGTGGCTGGATCGACGAGCAGAAGGACAAGGTTCCGGTTGGGTCGCCGGAGGTCATCGGTTCACCCGAGCCCGGACCTCCGGCGCCGCCGCAGTTCAACGACTCCCTGGGGGCCGCGACCCAGCCAATCGCCGGCCCGTTTCACTTCCCCGACGTGACCGGCCAAGTCTATCCGTTGCTAGCTGATCCGGAAAAGCTAGCCGCCGTGGTTCAAAACTACCTTAACGATCCATTGTCTAAGATGTAT
>JAYTXV010000181.1:0-11991 GCA_043742805.1 Caulobacteraceae bacterium
GTCGCGCACGCCCTCGACCGTCAGATCGGAGCCGGACAACATGACCCCCTCGGTCTCGACAATCCGCGCCATGGCGAAGGCCCCGCCGCCGGCGGTCAGCACGACGCCCGTGGGGGCTTCCTCCGAACATAGGAATACGACGCCTGGCGTCACCACCTCGGGCGCTAGACGCGCCAGCACGTCCGGCGGCATCAGATTCTCGGTCATCCGAGTGGCGGCGACCGGAGAGATGGCGTTGACGTGGATGTTGTTCTTCTGACCTTCGATCTTCATGGTGTTCATGAAGCCCACCAGACTCAGCTTCGCGGCCCCGTAGTTGGCCTGGCCGAAGTTGCCATAGAGTCCGGTGGATGAGGTGGTGACGACGATGCGGCCGTAGTTCTGGGCTTTCATGATCTCCCAGACTGCCTTGGTCGGCTTGACGGTGCCCATCAGGTGCACGGCCATCACGAAATCGAAATCGGCGATCTCCATCTTCGAGAACGACTTGTCACGTAGCACGCCAGCGTTGGCGATCAGGACGTCGATCCGGCCCCAGGTGTCCATGGCGTGCTTGACCATCAGGGCCACGCCCGCGTCGTCGGTCACCGACGAGCCGTTGGCGATCGCTTCGCCGCCAAGCGCCTTGATCTCCTCGACCACCTTCACGGCCGCCTCCGAGGAGCCGCCCGAACCGTCCAGCGCCCCGCCGAGGTCGTTGACCACCACCTTGGCCCCGCGCCGCGCCAGTTCCAGCGCGTGTTGCCGCCCCAGGCCTCCGCCCGCGCCGGTCACGATGGCCACTTTGCCCTCGAAGCTGATGTTCGCCATGTGCCTTGTCTCCTGTTTTCAAAAGCGGTGCTATTGCGCGGTGGCTTCGCCAAGCGTCAAGCCTTCAAGGATGAGATTGAGACACCTCGCTCGCGTCCCGGCCCTGATCACTTTCTTCCTGCTCGCCATGATCCCATGGTCGGTTTGGGCGGAGGAGGGGCTTTGGACGTTTGACTCCTTCCCCGCCGCTGTCGCCGAACACGCCCTGGGCGTGCGGCTCGCGCCGGGCTGGCTCGACCATCTGCGCGCTGGGTCGGTGCGCCTGACAAGTGGCTGTTCGGGAGCGGTGGTCTCGCCCCGGGCGATGGTGGTGACCAATCAGCACTGTATCCTGGCCTGCGCCCAGAGCCTGTCCGACCCGGCTCACGACCGCCTTGCCACCGGTTTTGGTGTCGCCGCCGACGAGCCGGCGCGCCGCTGCCCGGGGCTGCAGGCAGAGATTCTGGCGGGTATTGGCGACATCACCGACGCGGTGTTCAAACAATCGGCCGGCAAACACGGCGACGATTTCGTCCGGGCCCGGGAGATCGTGCTTTCCCAGGCCGAACGCGCCGCCTGTCGCGGTGACCGGCGGTATCGCTGCCAGGTGATCAGTTTCTTCGGCGGCGGCCAGTTCAAGCTGTATCGTTACCGCCGTTATGACGACGTGCGGCTGGTGTTCGCGCCGGAGTTCCCCGTCGCCTTCTTCGGCGGCGACGCGGAGAACTTCACCTTTCCCCGCTACGACCTGGATATGGCGGTCTTGCGGCTCTACGAGCACGGCGCCCCGGCCAAGGTCGGCGCGTGGCTGAACTGGTCAGCGCGGCCTCCGATGGCGGGCGAGGCGGTGTTCGTCGCCGGAAGCCCCGGTCCCACCGAGCGCGCGCTGACCGTTACCGAGCTGGAAATCCGGCGCGATATCGTCAATCCAGGCGATCTGGCCGCCGGCATGCAAAAGCGCGAAAGGCTCGCCGCCTACGCAGCCTTGGGCGCCGAACAGCATCGTCTGGCCGCCGACCGCCTGTTCACGACCGAAAATGCGCTGAAGGTGTTTCGGGGCCAGGGCGCGGCCCTGAACAATCCAGACTTCATCGCCTCCCGGCGCGTCGAAGAGGCTGCGTTGAGGGCTGCTCTGACAGCCGATCCCAGGTTGATGGCTGATCTGGGCGACCCATGGGCTGACATCGACGCCCTTCGGAAGGTCTATCGCGCCCAATACCCGTTATGGCGTGAGCTCGAGTCAGGCGCCGGCGGCGGCTCGCGGCTGTTCTGGTATGCCCGAAGCCTGGTGCGCGGCGCCGCCGAACGGCGGGCGCCGTCGGCCGGGCGGCTGCCCGAGTTTTCGGACGCCCGCCTGGCGTTGCTGGAAAAGACCCTTCTGGACGACCAGCCCCTAGATCCTGGCCTTGAGGCGCTGGACCTGGAGCTGTGGCTTGGCGGCGCCCAGTCGACATTGGGGACCGGCGATCCCGCGACCGCGGCGCTGCTTGATGGGGCTGAACCCCGGGCCTTGGCGCGGCGACTTGCCGGCGGGACCCGGCTGGCCGATCCGGCCGTGCGCGCCGCCATGTGGAAAGGTGGAACGGCCGCCGTGATGGCCAGCGGCGATCCGCTGATCGCTTATGTGCTCAAGACCGATGCTCTCGCCCGCGCCGCTCGCCAGGTCTGGGAGACCGATGTGATCGGTCCCACCGACGAAGCGATGGAGCGGATCGCCCGGATTCGCTTGGCTTTGCACGGCGCCGGTGTCTATCCCGATGGCACCCTATCGCCTCGCGTCAGCTTTGGACGTGTGGACGGGTGGCGGGATGGGTCGGCCGCTGTGGCGCCTTTCACCACCTTGGGAGGCCTCTACGAGCACGCCACCGGCATCGAGCCTCGCCGTCTTCCCGCTCGCTGGCTCGCCGCCCGCGGCCAGCTCGATGAAGCGGCTGTGCTTAACTTCGTGACCACCAATGATATCGTCGGCGGAAATTCCGGCTCGCCGGTGGTTGACGCCGCCGGTGACATGATCGGCGCCGCCTTCGACGGCAACCAGGCGGCCATCGCCGGGGATTACACCTATGACGCCACCGCCAATCGCACGGTGGTGGTCTCCACCGCCGCAATCACCGAGGCCCTGACCAAGGTCTACGGCCGGACCGACCTGGCGCGGGAATTGCGCGGACGTTGAGCCGGGGGTTCAGGCCGCGGTCGCCGTGTGTCCCCGACCCCAGGCCGGCCCCGAGACGGTGACGCTGAACACGCCGAGTTCCAGCATCCGGTCGATGTCCTCGGCGGCCGACAGGCCCCATGGTCCGACGCGCAGGCCAAGACCCTTGGCCTCGGCGATCCGTTCGGGCGTCACCTCGGTGAAATACGGCGACCATTCCATGCCTCCGTGGGCCCTGATCGCGGCCAGGTCCGAGCCGCCGTTGTGGCGGGAATCGGCGCCGTCCGCCCAGGGCGAGTCGCCATTGGCGAGGGGCTTCACCGAGCCCGCCAGGGCGGCGGGAATAGTCAGATGGGCGGTGGCGATGGCCGGATTGCGCTCTCTGGACAGACGCAGCACCTTCCAGTCGAAGGCGATGATCTTGGTCCAGGCCACCCAGCCGGCCGCTTCCACCGCCGCGATCGACGCCTCGGTGATCGCCGCGGCGTCCGGGCTGACCCTCGCATCCTGGGGATCGGTCTTGATCTCGATATACAGCCATCGCCGAGGACCATTCGCCGCGCCAAGCCTGTCCAGCAGAGCGGGGAGGGTAGGGATTCGCACGCTGTCCGCCGACACGCGATGTGGATAGCGCGTGGCGTAATCGGAACCGGGCCTTAGCGTCCCCACGTCATATCTTTCGAGTTCCGCCAGAGTCAGGTTCTTCAGCAGCGGTCCCCGCGCGGTCAGCCAGGTGTTGCCCAGGCGGGTGGCGTGGCGGCTGAGGTGGTAGTCGTGATGCGCCACGATATGGCCGTCGGCGGTCATCTGGACATCGATCTCGATCCCGTCGACCGGCTGGGTCAGACAGGCTTGGCTGCCTTCCAGACTGTTGGCCGGCCAGACGCCATAGCCGGTGGCGCCGGCGATGATCAACGGGGTCGCTAAGCGGTCCATATTCGTCCTTGGGGTTTGCCCGGCTTTGAAACGTGAGCACCTGACATCATAGCGCCGGCGAAACAGGGCTTGCCATCGGGCGCGCGTGACAATCACGGTGTCGGACGCGCCGGCGCGGGGGGATCTCGATGTTCCAGCTTGAAAACGCCCAGAGCCTGTTCGGGGTGGTGGGGATCATCGCCCTGTGCTGGGTGCTCTCCGAACGCCGCGGCCGGTTTCCGTGGGCGCTGGCCCTGGGCGCGGTGGCCGCCCAGGCGGTGCTGGTGGCGATCCTGTTCGGCGTGCCGGCGGCGCGGTCGGTCCTCGCCGGGGCGGGCGCGGCGGTCAACGGCCTTGCCGGGGCGACCCAGCAGGGCGTTTCCTTTGTGTTCGGTTTTCTCGCCGGCGCCGAGGGCCAGCCTTACGATGTCAAAAACCCGGGCGCGATGTTCATCTTCGCGTTTCGCGTGCTGCCGGTGATCCTGGTGATCTGCGCGCTGTCGGCCCTGCTTTGGCACTGGCGGATTCTCAAGTGGCTGACCGAAGGCTTCGGCCTGGTGTTTCAGAAGACCATGGGGCTTCGCGGCGCCCCGGCGCTGGCCACCGCCGCCACCATATTCATGGGCCAGGTCGAGGGACCGATCTTCATTCGGGGCTATCTGGCGTCTCTCAGCCGATCCGAATTGTTCATGCTGCTGACCGTCGGCATGAGCTGCGTCTCGGGATCGACCGTGGTCGCCTACGCCACTATTCTACAGGGCATTCTGCCCGGCATCGCCGCTCATGTGCTCACTGCCTCGGTCATTTCGGCCCCGGCGGGTGTGCTGCTGGCCCGGATTCTCGTGCCCCGCGACCCCGAGGCCGAGACGCCGCAAACTCTCAATATGGACGTGCTGAAAACCTATGACAGCTCGATCGACGCCCTGATTAAGGGCACCTCCGATGGGCTTCAGATCGCCTTGAACGTCGGCGCCACCCTGATCGTATTCGTCTCGATCATCGCCCTGGTCAACGGCCTGATGGCCCTGGCCCCACCCGTCGCGGGCGCGCCGTTGTCGGTCGAGCGGATTCTGGGTCTGGTGTTTTCGCCTCTGGCCTGGGCCATCGGCGTGCCGTGGCGCGAGGCGCCGCAGGCCGGCGCCATGCTGGGGTTGAAATTGGTCCTGACCGAGTTCCGCGGCTTCGCCTATCTGGCCCACCCGCCCGGCGGGCCGCTGAGCGAGCGCACGCGGCTGATCATGACCTACGCCCTGTGTGGCTTCGCCAACATTGCCTCGGCGGGGATCAACGTGGCTGGTTACAACGTCCTGATTCCCGAACGTCGCGGCGAGGTGATCGGCATGGTCTGGAAGGCGATGATGGGCGGCTTCCTGGCAACCTGCATGACCGCCGCAGTGGTGGGCGCCTTGCCCAGCGCCCTCTATCATTACTGAGGAATAGCAAGGAGACGCGCCATGAAACTCTACGACAGCCGCAGGGCCCCCAATCCGCGCCGGGTCCGCTGGTTCCTGGCCGAGAAGGGCGTTCACGATCTGGAGATCGTCCAGATCGACCTGATGGCCGGCGAGCACAAGACGCCGGAGTACTGCGCCGAGGTCGGCATGCCCAGTGTGCCGGCTCTGATCTTCGACGACGGGACGGCCCTGACCGAATCCCTGGCCATCTGCCGCTATCTGGAATCCCTTCACCCCGAGCCGAACCTGTTCGGCCGCGACGCCCGCGAGACTGCGATCATCGAGATGTGGACGCGCCGGGCCGAGCTGATGGCGGCCATGCCCCTGATGCAGGCGGTTCGTCACGGTCACCCGGCCCTGGCCGTGCTCGAGACTCAGGTCCCCGAAGTCGCCTCCAACAGCCGCCAGATGGCCGAGCGCGCGCTGGTCATTTTCGATCAACGCTTGGGGGAGAGCGAGTGGATCGCCGCCGATCGCGTCACCATGGCCGACGGTGTACTCTACAGCGGCATCGAGTTCTCGCGGATGGTCAAGTTCGAGGTTCCCGAAGCCATGCCGGGCGTCAACCGCTGGCTGGCCGCGATGCGGGCGCGGCCGTCCGCCAAGGCGGGGGGATAAAGGGCGAGCGCCGAGGACGCACCAGGCATTTTGGCGACACCGGAGACCAAAGAGACGGATTTCCACCTTTAAGTGTCCGGTGAGATCGCCTCTCGCCCCGGGGCGTTCCCCGCTCCGGACTATACCGCCGCTGCCCGCCGCTTCACCTTCTTCACGATCGCCGAGAAGTTCAGCAACGGCCGCCCGCCGGTCGAAACCATGCCGCGGATGAACACCAGCGACCCGCCGGCCCGCACGATCTCGCCGGTGGCCTCGATCAGTTCACCCTCGACCGCTCCGTCGACGAATTCGCCGTTCAGCGAAGCTGTCACCGACTCGGTGCCCTGCAGCGCCTCCTCGCCGATACAGAACAAAGCATAGTCGGCGAAAGTCATCATGCAGCCGCCATGCATGAAGCCGCCGCCGTTCATGTGCTTCCGCTCGGCCCGGAACGCGCAGACCATTTGGCCATCTGGATTGCGGCGGGCGTAAAATGGCCCCGACACCAACTCGAAGGGGTCCGAGCTCCAGACTTTCCACCCGGCCCATTCGCCTTCGGTGATGATCTCGGGGGTGTAGGGCGCCTGTGCGTCGCCACCGTCCATGGGTGTGTCCTTTTCGTTGTTGGGGCGCTGGCCTAATGGAGTGGCGTGAAAGATCATGCAAGCGCGCCACCCGCGCGCCTCGATGAGGAAAGTCCGCCGCCATGGCCTATGACGCCGACACCCGTGAACAGTTGATCGATGCCGTGCGTCGCTTCGTTTCCGAACGCCTGCGACCCCTCGAAGCCCAGATCGCCGAGAACGACGCCATCCCGGACGACGTATTGGCCGATATGCGCGCCTTGGGACTCTACGGCCTGACCATCCCCGAGGAATACGGCGGCCTCGATCTTTCCATGGAGGACGAGTGCCTGGTCGGCATCGAACTCGGCCGCACCAGCCCCGCGTTCCGCTCGGCCTTCGGCACCAATGTCGGCATCGGCAGCCAGGGCCTGGTGATGTTCGGCACCCCCGAACAAAAGGCCAAATGGCTGCCCGGCATCGCCTCGGGCGAAACGGTCACCTCCTTCGCCCTGACCGAGCCGGAAGCCGGGTCCGACAGCGCCTCGGTCCAGACCCGCGCCACCCGCGACGGCGATGTGTATGTGCTCAACGGCTCCAAGCGCTACATCACCAACGCCAACAAGGCGGGCCTGTTTACGGTGATGGCCCGCACCAATCCGGCCATCAAGGGCGGCGGCGGAGTCTCGGCTTTCCTGGTGCCCCGTGACTTGCCCGGCCTCTCGATCGGTAAGCCGGAAAAGAAGATGGGCCAGCAGGGCGCCCATATCTGCGACGTGATCTTCGACAATGTCCGGGTGCCGGCCGAGAACCGCCTAGGCGCCGAGGGCGAGGGCTTCAAGGTGGCCATGAAGGTGCTCGACCGGGGGCGGCTGCACATCTCCTCGGTCTGTGTCGGCGTGGCCGAGCGGCTGATCTCCGACTGTGTGGCCTATGCCGCCCAACGCAAACAGTTTGGCGCTCCGATTGCCTCGTTCCAGCTGATCCAGGGCATGATCGCCGATTCCAAGACCGAGGCCATGGCCGCCCGCGCCCTTACCCTGGAAAGCGCCCGCAAGCGTGACGCCGGCGAGCCCGTGACGCTGGAGGCGGCGGCCTCGAAATACTACGCCTCCGAGATGGTCGGCCGGGTCGCCGACCGCGCGGTGCAGATCTTCGGCGGCGCCGGCTATGTCGCCGATTACGGCATCGAGCGGCTGTATCGCGACGTGCGCATCTTCCGCATCTACGAAGGCACCAGCCAGATCCAGCAGGTGATTATCGCCCGCGAGACCATGAAGCGGGGTGGCTAGGCGGGGGCAATGGCCGACCAGCGCGAAAGTTCTGTAAAGCCCCCTCAAGCGAGGCTCCTGATGAATACGGCCTGTGAGACCGACATCGTGGCTTGGGCGAACGAGCAAGCCACCCAGCGCCAGCTCCTGGCCTACGCCCTGGCGGCGGAACCTGATGAGGTCAGCTGACCCCGGTCTCGATGGCCAGCCTGACCAGATCGGCGGTGCGTGAGACGCCCAGCTTGGATTTGATCTGGCTGCAGTTGTTGGCGACGGTCTTGTAGCCGACACCCACCGCTGCTGCGATCTCCGCCAGGCTCGCGCCCGTGGCCAGCAACCGCATGATCTCCAGTTCGCGCACGCTAAGGTTGTCCAACTTCTGGCCGCTACCCGAGCCCGGGGCGGCGATGGACTGGGCGAGTTCGGCCTCGACATATCGGCCGCCAGCGGTGACCCGGCTGACGGCCAGAAGAAGTTCGTCCGGGGAGGCGTTCTTGGTCATATAGCCGGCCGCGCCGGCGTCCAGCGCGCGTTTGGCGTACAGAGGTTCGGCGTGCATGGTCAGCACTAGGATCGCGTTCGCTCCGGCCTGAATCATTCGACGCAGAAGCTCAAGGCCGCCCAGTCCCGGCAAGTTGAGGTCGAGAATGACCAGCGCGGGTTTTTCGGAGCGAAGCAGGATCAGGGCGTCCCGCCCGGTGGCCGCCTCGATAATCTCGCCCTGATAGACGGTGGCGAGCAACCGCTTCAGTCCGGCGCGGACCAGGGCGTGGTCATCGACCAGAAGAATGGTCATGCCCGCGCCTCCAATTCCTCGCCCAGCGGCAGGCTGGCCATCCGGGCCGTCACCGTCCAGGCGCCGCCACCCGGGCCGCGATTGATCGTCAGACTGCCGTTAGCCGCCGCGACACGCTCGCGCATCCCTCTTAGGCCATAGCCCACCCCCTCGGGCTTACCGCTCGCGGGGCCATCGTCAGTGACCCGCGCCAGTATGTCGCCGCCGGCGCCCCCCGAGATTTCGATTTCAACCCGGGTGGGATGGCCATGCCGCACGGCGTTGTTCAGGCTTTCCTGGACCACCCTGTAGAGGGTCTCGCGGACGTCTTCGTCGATGATCAGGGTTTCGTCATCCGGAATCCTCACGGAGAAAGCGATGCCGGGCTGGCGGGCGCTCCAGAAAGCCACCAGTTCATCGATCGCCGCCTTCAGGCCGAGCTCGATCAATTCGGTCGGACGAAGACGCCCAAGGATGTCGCGCACCAGCCGTTGCATATGCCCGACGGCGTTCTGGATCGCGTCGACCTGCTTCAACGCTTCGTCGGTGCGGCCTTCGTCGATCAGACGCCGCGCCATCGCCGCGTCGACATTCACCGCGAACAGATGCGGCCCGATCTCGTCATGCAGGTCGCGCGCCAGATCGGCTCGCTCCTCGTCCTGGAGCGTCCTCAGCTGATCCTCCAGACGGTTTGTCCTGGCCTGCATGGCTGCCAGCCGCCCTGCCATTTCGTTGACCCCCCGGCCCAGCCGAACCAGTTCCGATGGGCCTGCTTCGCGCACCTTCGCCGAATAGTCGCCGGACCCGATGCGAACAAAGGCCCCGGAAAACTCCGACAGCGGTCGAAGCGCGCCGCCCACCGTCAGCCACACCAGCGCCGAGCCGATGACGAACGACAGCGAAAGCACCGCGATCAGCGCGACGAACTCGGCCCAGATCACCGCTACGTCATTGGCCGCGACCGGCGCCAATACGAACGCGCCGCCGGTTGGCGCCGGCACGGGGACCGCGATGCTGCTCATGGCCGGCGGAAACAGAGCCGCGAACCAATGGGGCGACGGTCGCGACGGAAGCGGTTGTGATTGCTTAAGAATTTGACCTCGATCGTCGATCAGGCTCGCCTTCAGATGCCTGTTGCCATCAAAGGCTGTCACCAAGCGATCGATATCGCGAGCGGGGTCGTCGGATCTGGCGAGCGAGTCGAAGGCGCTCTCCACCGTGTTCCTCCCGCCGGCCAGGGCGGCGGTGAGTTCCTCGTGCAAAACCTGATTGGCCTGCCACCCGGCCAGAGCCGTTCCCACGATCGAAGCGGTGAGCATCAGCACGGCGATGGCGACGACGACCCGCAGACGGAGCGACATGATGCGGCCCTCTTAGTCCGGCGCGCGTCTGGCCGCCATAGGCGACGCAAGATCGGGAAAATTTCCCGGAAACAACAGGAACCCATGCCATGGGCTACGCTGCAGCGCACAATTATGTAAGCGCTCTAGGTCCGACTACAGTGGAGTTCAGGTGTGCCGCGCTGCGTAAATGTCGGGATTTTCAGCACTATCGTGGTCCCACTGATCGGGTTCACAGGCGTATGCTTGGCGGCCGACCTGCCTGCCGACACCTCTCCGAAAATCGCCGAGATTGTGGTCACTGCTCAGCGCCTGAATGAAGCTCGCGCCTCGATCCAGCCCCAGCTGGGCGCGTCGGTTTACACTATCGACGCCAAGGCCATGGAGGCCATGCCGGGCGGCAGTGACGTGGCGCTCAACCAGGTGGTCCTGCAGGCGCCCGGCGTCGTTCAGGACTCCTTCGGCCAGCTGCATGTGCGCGGCGAGCACAACGGCCTGCAGTTCCGCCTCAATGGTGTCATCCTGCCCGAGGGTCTCAGCGTGTTCAGCCAGGCGCTCAGCCCCCGGCTGGCCGAAAGTGTCGCGCTGATCACCGGCGCCCTGCCGGCCCAGTATGGTCTGCGCACCGCCGGCATCATCGACATCACCACCAAGACCGATCCTCAGCGCAACGCCGGTTCGGTTTCGATCTATGGCGGGTCCCACGGCGAGATCGAGCCTAGCTTTGAATACGGCGGCGCGGCCGGAAACCTGAACTTCTTCGTCTCGGGCAGCTATCTGCGTTCGGACCTTGGGGTGGAGTCACCCGATGGATCATCGACCCCGTTGCACGACCACACTGACCAGTTCCAGGGCTTCGCCTATGCCGAGGACATCATCGATCCTTCGACCCGGGTCTCGGTCATTGTGGGGGCCTCCAATGAGCGTTTCCAGATTCCCAACACCCCCGGCCTGAACCCGTCGCTGTTGTTTGGCCCCAATGGCGATCAGCCGCTGGTGGTCCAGGGCCAGACCCAGTTTCCCAGCGCGGCGCTGAACGACAGCCAGAAGGAGGCGACCTATTATGGCGTGGTCAGCCTGCTGCACAGCAACGACACCTTCACCGGACAGCTGTCGCTGTTCGGGCGCTACTCCAGCCTGAGGTTCGTTCCCGATCCCCTGGGCGACCTTCTGTTCACCGGCATTTCCCAGGACGCCTCCAAGAAGGACATAGCCGCCGGCTTTCAGGCCGAGGGCGTCTATCATCTGGGCGAAGCCCATACCCTTCGCGGCGGCCTGATCGGCCAGATCGACCGGGCCACCAGCGACACCACCTCCCAGATCATCGACCTGAAGCCCGACGGCTCTCAGCTCAGCGATCAGCCACGCGCCATCGTCGATAACGGCGCCCGCACCGCCTACACCCTCAGCGCCTATCTCCAGGACGAGTGGAAGCTGATTACCGGCCTGACCTTGAACTACGGTTTGCGGTTCGATGAGTTCAAAGGCTTCCGGGATGAAAATCAGCTGAGCCCACGGGTGAACCTTGTCTGGCGGCCGACTGGCACGACCACCCTGCATGCCGGCTATGCGCGTTACTTCTCGCCGCCGCCCTTCGAGCTGGTGGGCTCTGGGACGGTTGCGAAGTTCGTTAACACCACCGCCGCTTCGCCGATCGCGGCAGACACCACACCCTATGCGGAGCGGGCCGATTATTTCGACCTGGGGGTTTCCCAGAAGCTCGCGCACGGTCTGACCCTGGGCGTGGACAGCTACTATAAGGCGTCAAGCAACCTGATCGACGAAGGGCAGTTCGGGGCGCCGATCATCCTCACCCCGTTCAATTACCTGCATGGCCGCCAATACGGCGTCGAGCTATCGGCCAGCTACGCCCGCGGGCCCCTGACCACTTACGGCAACCTGGCCTATGCTCACAATCAGGGCCGGGACATCATCTCCAGCCAGTTCAACTTCGCTCCCGCCGATCTCGCCTATATCGCCACCCATTATATCTATCTTGACCACGACCAGACACTGACCGGCTCGGCGGGCGTGTCCTATCTTTGGCGAGGCACGCGGGTCGGGGCCGACCTGATCTATGGCAGCGGCCTGCGAGCCACCGGGCCGGACGGTATTCCCAACGGTGATCACCTGCC
>JAYTXV010000182.1:0-14242 GCA_043742805.1 Caulobacteraceae bacterium
GAGCATACAGCTCTGAGAATGCCGCCTCGATGGTGGCGACATTGCCGCCATGGCCATTGAGAAACAGAATGCGAGTGAAGCCGTGATGGACCAGCGACCGGGTCCAATCGCCGATGGCGGCCATGAAAGTCGAAGGCCGCAGCGCGATGGTGCCAGGAAAGTCCAGATGATGCTGAGCCATGCCGATGTTGAAGGTCGGGGCCACCAGGATATCGGCCGTCTTCTGAGCCTCGTGGGCGATGATCTCGGGGCAAAGCCAGTCCGTACCCAACAAGCCGGTGGGGCCATGCTGCTCGTTGGAGCCGATGGGTACGACGATCGCCGTGGACCGCGCCAGAAAGGCTTCGATCTCGGGCCAGGTGGAGAGGTGCAGCAGCATGGAGCAGGTTCCGGAGACTGGGCGACCATACGGTTGGGAGCCGGCGGCACAAGCCCTTCCTTGCCTTCGCGCCCGCTCTACGCATACTCCCGGCAAAATCGGCGATCAGGGAGATCAGCGTGAGTGAAGGTCAGGTATTTCCGGTTCCCGAAGCCTGGGCCGAGCGCGCGCACATGGACGCGGAAGCCTATGAAGCCGCGTTGGCGCGGGTGGAGGCCGATCCGCAGGGGTTCTGGAGCCACGTCGCCAAGCGCCTGGACTGGATCAAGCCGTTCAGCGTCGCCAAGGACGTCTCGTTGGACCAGAAGGACTTCCACATTCGCTGGTACGCCGACGGCGTTCTGAACGTCTCGGCCAATTGCCTTGATCGCCACCTGCCCGCCCGCGCCAACGATGTCGCGATCATCTGGGAAGGCGACGATCCGGCCGACAGCCGCAAGATTACTTACGGCCAGGCCCATTCCGAAGTCTGCCGGATGGCGAATGTGCTTAAGGCCCACGGCGTGGCCAAGGGCGACCGGGTGACGATTTATCTGCCGATGATCCCCGAGGCGGCCTTCGCCATGCTGGCCTGCGCGCGCATCGGCGCCGTCCACAGTGTGATCTTCGGTGGGTTTTCGCCCGAGTCCATCGCCGGCCGGATTCAGGATTGCCAGTCCAGCTTCGTGATCACCGCGGATGAGGGCCTGCGCGGCGGCAGGACCGTGCCGCTGAAGCAGAATGTCGACCTGGCGCTGCTGCAATGTCCCGATGTGACCACGGTGCTGGTCGTCAGGCGCACCGGCGCGCCCGTGCAGATGCGAAAGGGGCGGGACTTCGCCTATGAGGCCGAGGCAGCCAAGGTTTCCGCCGACTGCGCGCCCGAACCGATGAATGCCGAGGATCCACTGTTCATCCTCTACACCTCGGGATCGACCGGAAAACCCAAGGGTGTGCTGCACACCACCGGCGGCTATCTGGTCTGGGCGAGTTACACCCATGAACTGGTGTTCGACTATCGACCGGGAGAGATCTTCTGGTGCACCGCCGACGTGGGCTGGGTGACCGGCCACAGCTATATCGTC
Organism: Caulobacteraceae bacterium; assembly: GCA_043742805.1. GTDB lineage: Bacteria > Pseudomonadota > Alphaproteobacteria > Caulobacterales > Caulobacteraceae > Acaudatibacter. Next base: position 1,444 of record JAYTXV010000182.1, read on the forward strand.
TATGGCCCCCTGGCCAACGGTGCGACCACCCTGATCTTCGAGGGCGTGCCCAACCATCCCACCGTCTCGCGGTTCTGGGAGGTGATCGACAAGCACCAGGTAGAGATTTTCTACACGGCCCCAACCGCCCTGCGGGCCTTGATGCGCGACGGTGACGAGCCGGTGAAGCGCACCTCACGGGCTTCGCTGCGGTTGCTGGGCAGCGTCGGCGAGCCAATCAATCCCGAGGCCTGGCTGTGGTATCACCGAGTTGTGGGTGAAGGACGATGCCCGATCGTCGACACCTGGTGGCAGACCGAGACCGGGGCCTGCCTGATCTCCCCGCTACCAGGGGCCACCGCTCTGAAACCCGGCTCGGCCACCAAGCCCCTGCCCGGCGTGAAGCTGCAGTTGGTCGACGCCGAGGGCCTGGTTCTGGAAGGCGCTGTCAGTGGCAATCTCTGCCTGACCGATAGCTGGCCGGGCCAGATGCGTACCGTCTACGGCGACCACGAGCGGTTCATCACCACCTATTTCACAACCTATCCCGGGAAGTATTTCACCGGCGACGGCTGCCGCCGTGACGAGGACGGCTACTACTGGATCACCGGCCGGGTGGATGATGTAATCAATGTCTCGGGCCATCGTCTCGGCACCGCCGAAATCGAGAGCGCCCTGGTGGCGCACAACAGCGTGGCCGAGGCCGCGGTGGTCGGTTTTCCCCATGATATCAAAGGTCAGGGAATCTACGCCTATGTGACCCTGATCGCCGATCATGCCCCCAGCGAGGACCTGCGGGCGGAGCTGGTCAAGTGGGTTCGCCGGGAGATCGGACCGTTTGCCGCCCCGGACGCCATCCAGTGGGCGCCGGGCCTTCCCAAGACCCGCTCGGGCAAGATCATGCGCCGGATTCTGCGCAAGGTCGCCGAGGGCGACGTCGGCAATCTGGGCGACATCACCACTCTGGCCGACCCGTCAGTGGTCGAGGACCTGGTTCGGAACCGCGCCGGCTGAAGCGCCGGCGACAGGTTCGACGAAAAACGGCTTCCCGTTGGCTGAAAGCAGGATGGCGATGCCTCGGGTCGCGGGAAACTCGGCGCAGATGACCATGACGATCACTGTCAGGGGCGTGGAAAGGAAGGCGCCCGCGAGACCGAAAATCACCGCCCAGAAGGCCAGGGAAAGCAGCACCACCAGGGGATCGATGTTCAGGCTCTCGCCCTGCATGCGCGGCATGACGACATGGGCGGCGACGAAATGCACCGCCTCCATGGCCACGAAGATCACCAGCGGCTTCCAGATCGCATCCAGTTCGATCAGCCCGAACATCGTCGGTAGCATCACCGCGATGGCGACCCCGATCACCGGGATATAGTTGGTGAGAAAAATCAGGAACGCCCAGAACAGCACGTGGGACAGGCCCATGGCCCACATGATGAGCGCCGATCCGGCGGCAACCATCACCCCCACGAGGGTTTGAAGCCAAATATACCCCTCCACGCCATGTTGGATGCGGCCCATGATCAACATCGCCTCGGCGTGCCGGCCCGCTCGGAACAGTTCGGCCAGCTTGCGTCCAAATCCGGGTCGAGAAGCCAGCAGAAAACCCAGGTAGATCAGGACGAGCACCGCTTTCTCGGCCACATCGCCGACAGCGGCGGCGATACCGGCGACGTAGTGGCCAGGGTTGAGCTGGTGGAAGAGCTGGTCGATGGTCGGAGCGGCCTGAAGTCCAAGCCTGTCAGCGCCCATCTTGATGAGCACATCAAGCCGCGCCGAGTAGCCGCCTGACTCCCTGACGATTTGAGCGCCGTTCTGGGCGATCAGCCAGATCGACAGCCCGAAGAGGGTGACCACCACGGTGATCGCCGCCGGCAGGATGGCCTTATCGGGAAGGCGCGTGCGCTCTGTCAGGGCGCGTTCGAGACCGCCGATCACCAGGAACAGAAATACCGCCAGGATGAATGGCGTCAGTATATGACGCAGCGCCCACATGGCGAAGGTCGACAGGATCACCACGATGATGGCGACCCCCAAATTGAGGAGTTGCGGCGCGTCGCGGTGCGACGCCTGGGGAGGATCGGAAGCCATGGCAACCACTTCTAGCTGAAAAAGGACGCCCCCCGAAGACGGCTCGAGCGGCCTCTCCAAAGCAAAGGGGCCGCATTGCCGCTCCGCGGCCAATCGGCTAGAAGCGCGCGCCGCCCCGGTCGCGACGCGCGCCGGCCCCGATGACTTGAACAAACCTGGATTGATGACATGGTCACGACCACGCAGCCCGACAACGCTCAGCTCTCCGGCAATGTGTTGTTCTACTCGAGGCCAGAGCCTCTGAGCAACGAAACCCATGGCAAGATCGGGCTTCGCCGGATCGACCGGCCCTTCGCCTTCGCCGCCGCCGCCCAGGCCGTTCCGCTAACGGTGACAGAATTTGGCGTGGCCTCGCTCTCCTACCCGATCATCTTCGCTGGCGACCGCAAGCAGCCGTTAGCTGTGATGGGCATCACGGGCGAAACCAACATGTTCATCCAAGCCAACGGATATTTCGAGGTCGGTGTCTACGTGCCGGCCTATATCCGCCGCTATCCGTTCGTCCTGGCCAATGACGAAGCGCGGGAACAGATGGTGGTGTGTATCGATCGCGGGGCGGCCATGCTGGGCGATCTGCCGGACCTGCCGTTCTTCGATCCCGCCGGTCAGCCGACCGACTACACAAAAAACTGCATCCAGTTCTGCAATGACTATGAGACCGAGATTCGCCGCACCGAATCTTTCGTGGCCCTCCTGATAGAGCACGACCTTCTGGACACTCGCAAGACCACCTACACGCCGACCAACCCGGATGGGAACCAAGGTCCGCCGCAGGAGATCGCCGAATATTTCGCCGTGTCGGAGGAACGCCTGAAGGCCCTGCCGGACGATAAGATCAGGGCTCTGCTGGACAATGGCGCGCTCAGCCAGATCTACGCGCATCTCAATTCCCTCGCCGGCTGGGACAAGCTGATCTCCATCGCCTTGGCGCGCCAGGGCGCGGCGCCCGCGCCGGCGAACCTGAACTAGACCCTATCTGGCGAAGACACTGCGGGTCAGGCAGGAGAACACCAGCCGTCCCGCCTCGTCGAGCAGGTCGTGCTGGGCGATGACGATGCCCTTGGCCTCGCCGACCGGATCCTTGCCCATGACGGTCATCCGGCCGCGAAGCAACTCGCCCACAGGGGGATTGCGCGCCCACCGTAGAGCGTCGACGCCGACCCGCTTGGTCTGTGGCCATTTGGCGGTCGCGTCCGCATCCAGCCGCGACCAGATTGCGAACACCATGGCGTCAGGCGCCCCTCGATCGATCGACCAGTCCGGTGCAAAAGCCTTGATGAAGGTCTGCAGCGCGCGCTCATCCACGACAGCGGCTCCAATATGGGTGACCATGCCGATCTGGAGATCATCGAACGAGGCGGGCATGGGCGACTCCAACACGCCCGGAGCGGGCGAGTCGACGATCATGCGGCGTGACGCATCCTGTAGGCAAGCGGCGGCCCTTGGTCCCAAGCGCCGGTCGGCCTAGAAAGCGCCCACATGAAACACTTGGTCGCGATAATATTGGCCGTAGCAGCGCTTCTGGGCCCTCCCGCGTGGGCGGCTCCGATCGCCTCCGCACACGCGACCACTGAGTTGGTCGCGGAGACCGCGGGCGCCGCGCCAGGCTCGACGCTCTGGGTCGCCGTGGTTCAGACCCTCGACAAGGGCTGGCATACCTATTGGCGCAACCCCGGCGACGCGGGCGAGGCCACGGCGTTGCGCTGGACCTTGCCGCCCGACTGGCGAGCCGGGGAGATCATCTGGCCGACCCCCAAACGCCTGCCGGTCGGACCGATCATGAACTATGGCTACGAGAGCAAGGTAGTTCTGCCGATCCCGCTGCAGGTGCCGCTGACGGCCAAGCCGGGCGACAAGGCCCCGCTTTCCGCAGTGGTCGACTATCTCGTTTGCGCGGAGGTCTGCGTGCCGGGAACCGTCACGGTCAGCCTGGCGGTTCCGGTGGTCGGCGGCGCGCCGGCGGCCGACCCGGCCTTTGGCCCATTGATCGCCGAAACGCTCGCCGCGGCGCCGAAGCCCGCTGGCCTGACGGCGACCTTCGAAACCAGCGCCACACAGCTGAAATTGGCTATCGTCGGCCCCGCCCTGGCCGGCGCTCCGGCCGCCGACGCTTACTTTTATCCTTATGACGAGGCGCTGATCGACCACGGCAAACCCCAGACCATCGACCGAGGGGCGAGAGGGCTGACCGTCTCGATGACCGCCGGCGGCGCCTTCGCCAAGGGCGCGATACCGAAAATCGCGGAGGGTGTCCTGACCCTGGACGGCAAGGCCTATGAGGTAAGCGCCACGCCTGGGTCGCCTCCGGCGGGCGCGGCGGGCCTCGGCCCACCGACGGTGGCGGCCTCTTCCAACCCTGGGGCCGGCCTCGGATCGGGCTTGGTCCTGGCGCTGGGTGGCGCCTTTCTGGGCGGACTCATCCTGAACCTGATGCCCTGCGTGTTTCCTATTTTGTCGATGAAGGCCGCCGCTCTGGCCGGCCACGCCGGCGCGCCTGGTCTGGCCCGCACCCAGGCCTTGGCCTTTCTGGCCGGGGTTCTGGTCAGTTTCCTGGGATTGGCGGGGGCGCTGGTGGCGGCGCGCGCCGCCGGCGCGGCGGTCGGCTGGGGCTTTCAACTTCAGTCACCATTGGCCGTGGCGCTGCTGGGTCTGGTCATGCTCGCCGCGGCGTTGAACCTGTCGGGCTTGTTCGAAATCGGAACCTCGGCCCAGGGACTGGGTTCGGGATTGGCCTCGCGCGGCGACCTCATCGGCTCGGCGTTCACCGGCGTGTTGGCGGTGATCGTCGCGGCGCCGTGCACCGCCCCGTTCATGGGTCCCGCCCTCGGCTTCGCGCTAACCCAATCGGCGCCGGCGGCCCTGGCCATCTTCCTGGCCCTGGGCTTGGGTTTCGCGGCCCCGTTCACCCTGTTGTCTCTAAGTCCGGCGCTGATCCGCCGCCTGCCCAGGCCAGGCGCATGGATGGACCTGTTCAAGAAGGCATTGGCGTTTCCGATGTATGCCGCCGCCGCATGGTTGGTCTGGGTGCTGGCCCAGCAAACCGGACCGGATGGCCTGGCGCGGATGATGGCGGCGATGGTCGTGCTGGCCTTTGCCGCGTGGCTGTTCGGCCTGGGCCAGCGGCGAGGCGCCGTGGTCCGGGACGGCGGCGCGGTCGCCCTGTCGGCCGCCGCCATGCTTAGCATGACCTGCGCCGTCGCCCTGGTGGCGGTGGGAGCCTATGGTCCGCCGGCCGGCGCTGCATCGGGCGCCAGGACTTCGGCCGGCGAGCTGCCTTCGCAACCCTGGAGCGTTGCGGCCCTGAACGCCCTGCGCGCCGCGCACAAGCCGGTCTTGGTGAACTTCACCGCCGCCTGGTGTGTCACCTGCCAGGTCAATGAGCGGGTGGTGTTCAACACCAGCGAGGTGGCGGCAGCCTTTAAACGGTCGGGCGCGGTTTATCTGGTCGCAGACTGGACCAACCGAAACGGCGCCATCGCCAAGGCCCTCGGCGAGCAGGGGCGGATCGGGGTTCCGCTCTATCTGATATACGGAGCCGACGGGGGCGAGCCCAAGGTCCTCCCCCAACTGCTTACCCCCGCGTTGGTGGCGGAGGCCCTGAATCAAGCCACGAAGCCGCCCCCATAGCCCTGGGACATCGAAGGCGGCGCTTTTCCCGACCGCCAATGCAAGTTAACATCGTTTAGACATCCGCTTTGGGGACCGACCGTGGCCAAGACCCTCATCATCAATGGCAAGAGCGTCAGCGTTCAGGCCGCGCCGGAGACACCACTTCTTTGGGTGCTGCGCGACGAACTGGAGATGACCGGCACCAAATATGGCTGCGGTATCGCCCAGTGCGGCGCCTGCACCGTGCACATAGACGGGACGGCGACCCGTTCCTGCGTGACGCCGATCTCGGCCCTGGACGGGGTGAAGATCACCACCATCGAGGGGCTGGACGGCGTGCATCCGCTGCAGGCGGCCTGGGTCGAGGCCGATGTGCCTCAGTGCGGCTATTGCCAGTCGGGCCAGTTGATGAGCGCCTCGGCCCTGCTGGCCAAGACACCCCATCCCACCGACGCCGACATAGACGACGCGATGAACGGCAATATCTGCCGCTGCGGCTGCTATCAGCGCATCCGCGCTGCGATCAAGGTCGCCGCGGCCCGCATCTCCGCGCCCGCCATCGCCGCTTAGGGGAGCCAAGCTGATGAACAAGCTGATGAAGGGTTTCCTCCCCTCGCTTCCGACCCGCCGGGACTTCGTGGTGATCTCCGCCGTTGCCGCCGGCGGCGCGATGCTGGTGGGCTGCTCGCCCAGCGAGATGCTGTCCCTGGGGGCCGACGACAAGCATTTCGGACCGTTCGGGCCTTTCCTGCGTATTGCGCCCGATGGCGTGGTGACGGTGGTCTCCAAACACATCGAGTTCGGCCAGGGCAACCACGCCGGCCTCGCGGCCATTGTCGCCGAGGAGTTGGACGCCGACTGGGACAAGGTCAGGGTCGAACAAGCTCCGGCCAACGCCAAGGTCTACGCCAACCTGGGCATGGGGGTGCAGGGCACGGGCGGCTCTTCGGCCATCGCCAATTCGTGGGCGCAGCTGCGCGCCGTGGGCGCGACCACCCGGGCGATGTTCGTCTCCGCCGCCGCCGACCGCTGGAAAGTTCCGGCCGCAGAAATCAGCGTGAAGAATGCGGTTCTCTCCCACCCCTCGGGCAAGATAGCGACGTTCGGCGACCTGGTGGCCGACGCCGCTAAAGTGACGCCGCCCAAGGACGCGCCGCTGAAGGACCCCAGGAACTTCAACCTGATCGGCACCGACCGGGTGCGCCGTAAGGACGCGGTCGCCAAGTCACGGGGCGAGGCGCGCTTCACGCAAGACGTCCACCTGCCCAATATGCTCACCGCCATGGTCGCCCATTCGCCGCGCTTCGGCGGCAAGGTGAAGAGCTTCGACGCCACCGAGGCCAAGAAGGCGCCGGGCGTGGTCGACGTGTTCGAGATTCCCACCGGCGTGGCGGTGACGGCGACCAACACCTATTCAGCGCGCCGGGGCCGCGACGCGCTGAAAGTGGTGTGGAACGACGACAAAGCCGAGAAGCGCAGCTCCGACGCCATCATGGCCAGCTATCACGACCTGGCCTCGGGCAAGACCCAGCCGAGCGGCGATCTGAAGTGGCAGGCCTTCGACGCCCACGGCGCTGGCCCCGCGCCGGGCGGCGGCAAGGTGGTCGAGGCCAGCTTCGACTTCCCGTATCTGGCCCACGCCACCATGGAACCCATGAACTGCGTCGCCGAGATCGGCGGGGGCAGGAACAAGCTGACCTTCGGCTCGCAGAGCCCGACAGTGGACCAGCTGAACACAGGCATGATCGTCGGCGCCCTGCCCGGCTCGGTGCGGATCGAAACTCTTTTCGCCGGCGGCTCCTTTGGCCGGCGCGCTAATTTCAAGTCCGACTATGTCACCGAATGCGTGCACATCGCCAAGCACGTCGGCGGCGGGCGGCCGGTAAAGCTGGTGTGGACGCGCGAGGACGACATGACCGGCGGCTACTATCGGCCGATGGTCCATCATGCGGTCAAGGTGACCCTGGGAGAAGACGGTTTCCCCGCGCACTGGAGCCATCGGATCGTCAGCCAGTCGATCATGAAGGGTTCGCCGATGGGCGGCGGCGGCCTGGACGAGTCGGCGGTCGAGGGGGCCAAGGGCTCGCCCTATCTGAAGGCGACCCCGGTGGTCGACGGCCAGCTGATCCTGCCCGACGCCGGCGTGCCGGTGCTGTGGTGGCGGTCGGTGGGCGCCACCCACACCGCCTTCGTGATGGAGCACATGATCGACCAGCTGGCCCACGCGGCCGGCAAGGACCCGGTCGAATACCGCCGAGCGCTCTACGCCAAGGCCGGGGCCAACCGCCACCTTGCCGTGCTGAACCTGGCCATGGAAAAGGCCGGCCCGGCGCCGACCGCGGGCTGGACACGCGGCGTGGCCGTACACGAAAGCTTCGGCTCGGTGGTCGCGCAGGTGGCCGAGGTCAAGCTGGTCAACGGTGAGCCACGCGTCGGCCGGGTGGTCACTGCGGTCGATTGCGGCATCGCCATTTCGCCCGACCAGATCGCCGCGCAGATGGAGGGTGGCACCTGCTACGGCCTGTCGGCGGCGCTGTTCGGGCGCATCAGCCTGAAGGACGGCGTGGTCGAACAAACGAACTTCGACGCCTACCGTGTGCTGCGCCAGACCGAGGCGCCGCATGTCGAGACCTACATTTTGCCGTCCGTGAACAAGCCCACGGGCATCGGCGAACCCGGCTGTCCGGTGATCGGCCCGGCGGTGGCCAACGCCCTGCTGACCATGACCGGCAAGCCGACGTCGAGCCTGCCGCTGGTCAAGGCCTAGGAAGCGTCGGACAGGGCGTCCGGCGTATCGACGTCGAACAGGATTCCGTTCGACGTTGCGTGGACCTCCGCGACAGCGGCGCCCAAACGCTTCAGCACCGACCGCGCGCCCTGGTCGCCGGTCAGGCCTAGCAGGTCACTGAACAACGTCGCGCCGAATAGCGCTGGGTGGCCACGCTGATTCTCGAAAATGGGAACCGCAGCCGGCGCGCCTTTCCGTAGGGCGGTCGCGAGCATGGCCGGAACGGCCGGCGGAATCAGCGGCATATCGCCCAGAAACACGAACAACCCACCACAGTCGGCCGGCAGGGCCGCGACGCCGGCGCGCAAGCTGGCCCCCATGCCTTCGGCATGATCGTGGGCGTGGACGATCTTCAGGCGCGTGGCCTCGCCTTCGCGCAGCGCGTATTCCAGGGCGACCGGCATCACGCCCTCATCGGCGCCAGTGACCAGAATCACCGACCGGACCGGGGCGGCGAAGGCGGCGTCCAGGGCCGCTTCGATCAGCAGCCCGTCGCGCCACGACGCCAGCAGCTTACCGCCGCCAAAGCGTTTTCCAGACCCGCCGGCCAGCACGATGGCATCGAGCATCAGTGGAGCGCGGATCGTCTCTAAGACGCCCTCTGTCGCCATGGCCGGTTTCCTCCTATGTAGAGCGCCAGATGAGCCCCTACGACGCCGCCCTTGTTCAGGAAAGCCGCCGCGCCCCCGCTTCCAACCCCGTCCTGATGGACGGACTGGGCCGGAAGGTGACCTATCTGCGCGTCTCGGTCACCGATCGCTGCGATCTGCGCTGCGTCTATTGCATGGCCGAGCACATGACCTTCCTGCCCAAGCGGGAGATCCTCACCCTCGAGGAGTTGGATCGCGTCGCCACCGTGTTCATCGGCCTGGGCGTGCGCAAGCTGCGCCTGACCGGCGGCGAACCGCTGGTGCGCAAAGGGATCATGGCCCTGATCGAGAGCCTGTCGCGGCATCTGCACACCGGCGCGCTGGACGAGATCACCCTGACCACCAACGGCACGCAGCTGGCGGCTTTCGCGCCGGATCTGGCCCGTCTGGGCGTGCGGCGGATCAATGTGTCGATGGACACGCTGAACCCCGACCTGTTCAGGCGCTTGACCCGGGGCGGCGACCTCGCCCAGGTGCAGGCCGGGATCGAGGCCGCCGCCGCCGTCGGCATGGCGATAAAGATCAACGCCGTCGCCCTGGCCCGGGATAACGCCATCGAGATTCCGGCCCTGATCCAGTGGGCCCACGACCGCGGCCACGGGATCACCCTGATCGAGACCATGCCCATGGGCGAAATCGACGAGGACCGCACCGACCAGTTCCTGTCGCTGGCTACGGTGCGCCGGCAGCTGGAGAGTTTCTGGACCCTGAAGGACTTGCCGCTGAATACCGGCGGGCCGGCGCGCTATGTCGAGATCGCCGAGACCGCCGGGAAACTCGGCCTGATCACCCCGATGACCCATAATTTCTGCGAGGGCTGTAACCGGGTGCGCCTCACTTGCACAGGCACGCTGCACACCTGCCTCGGCCAGGAAGACGCCACCGATCTGCGGGCCGTGCTGCGGGCCGGCGGCGACGACGCGGCTGTGGTCAGGGCGATCGCCAGGGGCATCGACACCAAGCCCAAGGGCCACGATTTCAGGATCGATCGCGGCTCGGCGCCGTCGGTGTCGCGCCACATGTCGACCACCGGCGGCTAGGGTCCGGTGGCCCGGGTCCTGCTGTTTGGGCGGCTCAGCGATATCGCCGGCTGGCGCGAGCGAGACTTCGCTCCGGCCGAGCGGATGTCGGCCCTGAAAACCCTGATCCGCGCGGCGGACTCCGGCCTCGCCGACGCCATCGAGGGACCGGGTGTTCAGGCGGCGGTGGATAAAGCGCTGGTACGCGGCGACGTGACCCTGAGCCCCAACGCCGAGGTGGCGTTTCTGCCGGCGATGAGCGGCGGATGATCCGCCTGGTCAGCGAAGCCTTCGACCCTGGCGCCGAGCTCAACACCTTCAGCGCCGGCCGGACCGTGACCGGCGCGGTGGCCAGTTTCCTGGGTATAGCCCGGGGCGAGGCCGGCCAGCCGGTGGCCCTGGAGCTGGAGGCCTATCCGCGCTTCACCGAACAGGCGATCGCCACCTTCGTCGAAACCGCGATCGACCGCTTCGGCCTGCAGGATGCCGCCGTGATTCACCGGATCGGACCGATCGCGCCGGGCGAGCCGATCGTGCTGGTGCTGACCGCCTCTCCGCACCGGCGCGAGGCGTTCGAGGCCTGCGACTATCTGATGGACTACCTGAAATCCCGCGCGCCGTTCTGGAAGAAGGAACACGGCCCCGACGGCGCCCGCTGGGTCGAACCGACCGGGCGTGACCTGTCGGATATCGAGCGGTGGAGGTGAGGGCTAACGTCCAAACCTGTTCGCGAGCACCAAATTTGATGTGTTGCTAGTGAATCACGGAGATATGGATGTCCGTGGTCGAAGGTATCAGCGTCACCCTGCCGGCCGAAATGGTGGCGACCCTCCGCAGACGGTTGAGGCGAGGAACTCGATCAGAACATCAGTGTCGCCCAGGCCGTCCTGCACTGATGTTCGGTGGTGAAGTCGATTGCGGGCATGCCTTTGACGCCACCGCCGGCGGCGACGTTCAGGCTCTGGATGGTCCCGGTCTTGAAAGGCGACCATTTCGGCGCGCCGGGGCCGTTGGGATCGCCGCCGCGGGCAAAATTGGTCCAGTAAGTCGCCATGGTCTCAGCCAAGGCCTTGCGCTCATCGTCGCGCAGATCAGCCATGTTGAAGAGATAGGGCAGCTCCGAGGCGTGGCCCGGTCCCTGCGGCACGCTCAACACGTATCTGCCGCCGATATTGCCGAGGATCAGCGGCGCGGTCCGGTCGCGGAACTCATACATCCACACCCGGCCGCCCTCGGCGGCGATCCGGCCCGAGACATTGGCGCCGTTGCACGAGAACGCGCTGTCGGTGCCGGCGGCAGCGGTCGCGAGGCTGGGCTGGAGCGCGACGTCCGAGCCGTATTTGGCCAGGGGATAGTATTTATCGGTCAGATCGCTCGCCGAAACGCCCGACTCGGCGGCCAGGACGACCGCGCCCTTGGCGTAGGCCTGTGGCGTCATCAGGAACGATTTGTCGGCCGGGTCCAGGTTGGGCGGCTTGGCGGTCATCCGCGCGATCAGCTCGCCGATGGCGACGAACAGCAGGTTCTCATCCTGATTGGAGCCGTTGATCACCGCGACCTTGTTGTTGGCGCCGGCGGCGAAGATGTCCTTGATGGTGCGCGGCAGGACCTTGCCGTCGACCGAGGGTAGGAGGTTGCCCACGCCGGTTCCGAAATCGCTCATCAGGTGCGCGCGGATCAGCGAGACCGGCAGGCCGCGCAGACAGGCGGCCGTGAGATCGGCGCTTGAACAGGCCGGCCCCACCTCTCCGGCGGCGGCGGCGGTCAGAGTCTTTTGCACGGCGGCGGCGCCCTTGGCTTCCATACCGGCCTGTGACAACTGAGCGGAGACACCATAGGCGCCGCTCTCGATGATCGCCTTTTCGAACAGGCCAGCCGACAGCGGCGAAGCCATGTGGGTCAGCACGCTGAAGCCGCCGGCCGACTCGCCGAAGATGGTAACGTTCCGTGGGTCGCCCCCGAACGCGCCGATATTGGCCCGCACCCACTTCAGCGCGGCCTGCTGGTCCATGATCCCATAGTCGCCGGTGCTTCCGGCGCCGTCGCGCAGCGCCGGATGGGCAAGGAAGCCCATCGCGCCCAGGCGATAGTTCATCGCCACCACGATCACGCCCTTCGACACCAGGGGGGTCGGATCGGCGTAGGAGACGGCGCTGCCGGTGGTGAAAGCCCCGCCGTGAATCCACACCATCACCGGGAACGGTCCCCCGCCGCTGGGCGCGTGGACGTCGAGATAGAGGCAGTCTTCGGTCTCGCCGAACGACCGGAACGGGCTATTTCCGGTCTGGAGACACGGTGAAGCCGACGCCGTCCTGGCAACCGGCCTCGACCACGTGGCCGCCGGCGCGGGCGCCCGCCACCGCAGATCGCCCACGGGCGGGGCGGCGTAGGGAATGGCGAAATAGGAGCGCATGGTTCCGCGCTGCGTCGCCTGCACCGGACCACGATCGGTTTGCACGACCGGCGCCGAGGGTTCCGCGCCGGCGACCGAGGCCAGCGTTAGAGCGGCGAGCAGGGCGGTGCCCAGGACGGACAGACGGCGCAGCGAGGTTAGCCCATTGTAGATCCGCACGCCCATGCCGCTCGCCCCCAAAATCCAGCCCCCGCAGGGCCTCTCAGCCAAGCTATGCCCCTCCTGCCGACCCGCGACAAGCCGAAGGTCA
>JAYTXV010000183.1:0-2237 GCA_043742805.1 Caulobacteraceae bacterium
AGACCGACGCCCTGCTGATCCTTCAGGACGGCGCGATGGTCTATGAGCGCTATGGCTTGGACCATGGGCCGGACACGCGCCACATCGCCTGGTCGATGACCAAGTCGGTCACCCATGCTCTGACCGGCATCGCCGTGGGCGAGGGCAAGATCGACATCGACCGGCCGCTTAAGACACCGCACGCCGGCGACCCGAAGCTGACGCTTCGCCATCTGATCACCCTGACCGACGGCCTGGACTGGAACGAAGGCGACTATGACCCGGCCAAGTCCGACGCGACGCGGATGCTCTATGGCCCGGGACGGTTCGACGGCGCTGGCTGCGTGGCAGCCAAGGCTCAGGCGGTTCCGCCCGGAACCCGCTGGCGATACTCGACGGGCGCCTTCCAGCTGGCGGCGGCCGAGCTCCAGGCCAATCTGTTTCCCGAGGCCAACACGCCGGAGGCCCGGCGCGCGGCGATGGCCGACTGGATGGACTCCCGCCTGTTCAAGCCGGTCGGCATGACCTCCGCCCTGGCTGAATTCGACGCCTCGGGGACTTTCGTCGGCGGCTCGCTGCTCTACGCCACGGCGCGGGATTTCGCCCGGTTCGGCGAGCTCTACCGCAACGACGGCATGTGGTTTGGCCGACGGATTCTGCCCGTGGGCTGGGTCACGTTCGCCCGCAAACCCACCCTGCAGCCCGCCTATGGCGCGGGCTGGTGGCTGGAGGCCAAGGCGGGAAATAGCGAAGCCTCGTTGATGCGCGGCGCCGGCCCGATGGATACGTTCTCGGCCCAGGGCCACAATGGCCAGGTGATCGCGGTGATCCCGTCCAAGGCCGTCACCGTGGTGCGGCTGGGCCTGATGGAAGACGGTGACGCCGCCTGGACGGCCCTGGCGGCGTGGCTGACGCCGATCGTCAACGGGCTGCCGGATCGCCCTACCCCAGGAACATCTGCCTGACGCCGGCGCGGAAGGCGTCGGCGCCGGCGTCGGCCACGAAAGTCACGTGGTCGCTGTCGTCGATAGCCGCCTCATAGACCACTTCGGCGATCTGCTCGGCGGTCGAGCCATGGGCGCGGCGCTCGGGAAGGGCCGCCATCCTGCCGGCTTGAACTATGGCGACTGCCTCGCCTACGCACTGGCGAAGAGCAGCGATGCGCCCTTGTTGTTCAAAGGCGACGATTTCGCACAGACCGATCTCGCCGCCGTCTGAGGGGGCCGCCCCCTACCCCATCGGGTAGAGAATTTCCTTCGTCACCGCGTCGATGGCCTTCAGCACATCGTCGCCCAAGGTCAGATCGGCCGCCGCGAAGATGTCGGCCAGCTGGTCTTCGCGGGTGGCGCCGACGATGGTGGAGGCCACGAAGTCGTGCTGCTTGCTCCAGGCTGTGGCCAGGGTGACGACGCTCATCCCCGCTTCGGCGGCGATGGCCTGGAAGCGCTTGGTCGAGGCGATGGTCTTGTCGTTGATGAACCGCCTGGCCATCGTCGCCTGGCGTCCGCCCATCTTCAGATAGGCGCTGAACCGCGCGCCGTCCGGCGTGGCCCCGTCGTTGTATTTGCCCGCTAGCACCCCGCCGGCCAGCGGCGAATAGGGGATCGAACTGACATCCTCGTGTTTGCAGGCGGCGCCCAGCTCGTCCTCGAACCGGCGGTTGTTGAGGCTGTGATTGTTCTGGATGGTCTGGAAGCGCGCCACGCCCAGGCGCTCGGACGCCGCCAGGCTCTTCATCAGCCCCCAGGTGGTCTCGTTGGAACAGCCGATAATGCGGATCTTGCCCTCGCGGATAAGGTCGTCGAGCGTCTCCATGGTCTCGTCATAGGCCGTGCCGTGATCGGGCCAATGGGTCTGGTAGAGATCGACATAGTCCGTACCCAGACGTTTGAGACTGGCTTCCAGCGCCCGGATGATGTTGTGGCGGTCAAGCGCGGTCATGCCGGCCCGCTGAGCGGACTTGATCCAGCCGTGACTGGGGCCAGAGACCTTGGTGGCCAGGATCACCTCGTCGCGCCGCTTGGTCTTCAGCCAGCGCCCGACGATCTCCTCGGTGACGCCGGCCCACTCTTCCTTGGGCGGCACCGGATAGTTCTCGGCGGTGTCGAAGAAATTGATCCCTGCGTCCAGCGATCGGTCGAGGATGCGATGCGAGGTGGCCTCGTCGGCGCCCGAGCCGAAGGTCATGGTGCCCATGCAGATCTTGGAGACCTGGATCGGGCTGCGGCCCAGCCGTTTATGTTGCATCGCGTGTTTCC
>JAYTXV010000184.1:0-3953 GCA_043742805.1 Caulobacteraceae bacterium
ACCTGATCAACCAGCGGGTCTGGCTCGGTCATTTCGAGGTCTGGGCCGAAGAGGGCGAAGTGGTTTTCCGCCACGCCATGGCCCTGCCCGACGGCGAGCGCCCGACCATGGCTCAGACCGCCTCGATGATCGACGCGGCCATGGAGGCGGCGGATCGATTCTATCCGGCCTTCGATTTCCTGATCACCGGGGGCAAGACCCCTGAGGAAGCCATGGCGGCCTGCATGTTCGAAACCATGGGCTACGCCTAAGGCCACCCGATGCTACCGGCTTCACTTACGCCCGTGCTGATGGTGGGGGCCGGGCATATGGGCGGCGCCCTGATCGCCGGCTGGCGTCGGGCGGGCGCCATTGCCGCCTCCGAGCTTTTGCTGCGCGACCCAGCCCCCGGCGAAGCCGCGCTCGAAGCCGCGCGGGCGGGCGCGGTGCTCAACGGTCCGGACGCCGGCCTGGCGTCGGCGCGCGTCGTCATACTGGCGATCAAACCCCAGGCCTGGCGGCTGGCGGCCCAGTCGATCGCCCCCCATCTGGCGCAGGACTCGGTGATCATCTCGATCATGGCCGGCGTCTCGTCCCACGATCTGAGCGATGCCTTGCCAGGCCGGCCAATCGCCAGGGTGATGCCGACCATGGCCGCAGCCGTGCTGAAGGGGGCCACCAGTGTATGGTGTTCCGAGCCTCGCGGCCGCGAGGTGGCCCGGCGGCTGTTCGAACCCCTGGGCGTGGTTGTCGATCTGAACCGCGAAGCCTTGATGCACGTGGCGACAGCCGCCTCCGGCTCGGCTCCGGCCTATGTCTACGCCCTGGTTGAAGCCCTTGAAGCCGCGGCCACCGGCGCTGGTCTCGACGCCATGGCGGCGCGCGCGCTCTCGCGTTCGGCATTGATCGGCGCGGCGGCGGTGATGGAGCAGAGCGATGACGAAACCGGCGACCTGCGCCGCCAGGTGACGTCTCCCGGGGGAACCACCGAGGCGGCCTTGAAGGTCCTGATCGGCGATGGAGCCCTGGCCCGCCTGGTGTCCGGGGCCGTGCGCGCGGCGGCGGCGCGTTCCCGCGAACTGGGATCCTGACCGTGCGGGTCCCCGACGAAACCCTGGACCGCGCCTGCGCCGCGATGCTGGCCCTGGCCGGCGAGCGCCCCTGGCGGCACATCACCTTGCGCGATATCGCCGCGAGGGCCGAACTATTGCTCAGCGACCTCTATGCCAAAGCCGCAGGCAAGGCGTTCCTGCTGGCGCATCTTTCGGCGCGGTACGACGCCGCCGCCCTGGCCACGGCCGAGACCTCGTCCGAGGATTTGCATGACCGCCTGTTCGACGCGGTGATGGCCCGCGTCGAGGCCATGGAACCCGACCGCGCGGCCTTGATCGCCGTGGCGAACGAACTGCCGAGGCTCAGCCTTGCCCCGCACTTACCGCCCACCGCCCGGGCGATCCTGGAGGCGGCCGGCGTCGAGGCGACCCTGCCAAGGCTCGGCGCTATGATCGCCGTCTGGGCCCGCGTCGCGCAGGTCTGGCGCGACGACGAGGGCGCTCTCAACCGCACCATGGCCGAGATCGACCTGCGTCTGAAACAGATGAGGGGCAGGCTGGCCCGCATCGGCGCCGGGTTTTAGGGCAGAGTCACTGTCGCCCTCAGCCCGCCCAGTGGCGAGGCGCCCAGAGTCACATCGCCTCCATGCCCCCGCGCTACGTCGCGGGCGATGGCGAGGCCCAGGCCGACGCCCTTGGTATTTGGGTTGCGGGCGGCTTCAAGGCGGCTGAACGGAGCAAAGGCGTCGTCGTAGCGGTCTGGAGAGATGCCGGGGCCGTCGTCGTCGATGTGAATCTCCACCCCCCCGGCGCTGGTCGCCCCGGCTCTGATCTCGACATGCGCGGCGTGGCCGACCGCGTTGACGACCAGATTGGTCAGGGCGCGCTTGAAGGCGCCCGGTCGTACGCGCGCCAAAATCCCCGGCGGGGCGTCGACCGCGACCTCGACGCCAGAACGCGCGGCGTCGATGCGGATGTCGTCGATCAGATCGGCGAGGTGTACGGTCTCGACGTCCTCGCCGCCTTCGCCGCGGGCGAAGGCCAGATACTCATCGATCATATGCTCCATTTCGCCGAGGTCGGCCTTCATCGCCTCCACGCGCGGACTGGCGGGCGTCATGGCCAGGGCCAGTCGCAGCCGCGTCAGCGGCGTGCGTAGGTCGTGGCCGACAGCCGCCAGCAATATGGTGCGCTGGTCCACGTGGCGCTGGATGCGCGCCTTCATGGCCAGGAAGGCGCGGGCGGCTTGGCGGACCTCACGGGCGCCGTGCGGCCTAAACGCCACATCGTCGCCACGCCCGAACGCCTCGGCGGCGAAGGCCAGGCGCTCGATAGCCCGAACCTGATTGCGGATGAACAGGATGGAGATGCCGGTCAGCAGCACGGTCGCCGCCGTCAGCCAGAAGATGAAGATGTGGCCGCGGGTGGCGAACACCCGGTCCTTGGAGGCGATGATCCGCAACACGCCGCGGGGAACGGTCACGCGCACATCGACATAGGCGGGATATCGGCCGGTATCGAACCAGAACGGTCCATCAATCCGCTGGGCCAGCGCCTTGCCCAGCGAGCGGTCGACGGCCACGAACAACGACGCTCGACGCCCGAGCGGCAGGACGCCACCCTCCTGAAAGACGATCGAAAGCCCCAGGTTTGCCTGAGCCCGATCCTCCAGGCGCTTCAGGCTGGCGGGGGTGGGATCCTCTTCATAGGTCTGCTGAATCAGAGCCACATCACCAGCCAGGCCCTCGGTCAGGTGACTGTTCACAGTCTGCCAGTGGGCGTCGAAGAACACATAGGTGACCGCGATCTGCATCAAGGCCACGGGCAGCACGATGATCAGCAGGCTGCGGCCAAACAGCGACGTGGGGGTCAGGCGCTTGAAGGCGCGCCAGAACAGTCGGGGCCAGGGCCTGGGGATGCGCATCAGTCGGGGGTGAGCATATAGCCCCGACCGCGAACCGTGCGCAGGTATCTGGGGTTGGCGGGATCCGGCTCGATCTTGCGCCGAAGCCGGGTGACCTGAATATCGACGGCGCGGCCGCCGGCGTCGCTGTTGACGCCGGCCAGGTCGTATCGATCGACCGCGGCATTGGAGGCCGTCGCCAGCACCTTCAGCAGATGGGCCTCGCTCTCGGTCAAACGAATCGGCTCACCGTCGGCGGAAAGTTCGCCTCGGGCGGTGTCGAACAGGCACCGCCCGAGCTTGATCCTGCTGACGTCGATCGAAGCCGTAGCGGCGCGGCGCAGGATCGCCTCGATCCGCAACACCAACTCCTCGGGATCGAAGGGCTTGGCCAGATAATCGTCGGCGCCCAGCCGCAATCCCTCGATCCGATCGCCGGGCTGACCGCGCGCGGTCAGGATGATCACCGGCGCCACCCCGGCCGCGCCAGGGCGGGCGCGCAGCCATCGGGTCAGGGAAAAGCCGTCCTCGCCGGGCATCATCACGTCCAGCACCAGCAGATCGAAGCGCAGGGAGGCCAGCAGCCGCCGCGCTGCGGCCGCGTCGGCCGCCGCACTGACCCGAAACCCTTTGCCGGTCAGATATTCCTTGAGCAGTTCGCGAATGCGATCGTCGTCATCGACGACCAGCAGATGGCGTTGAGCAGCCTCGGCCAAGGCTGTCGGCTGGGTCACCGACGCGGCATTTCGTTTGACGGCGAGGGCCGTCCATCGTTTAAACCGCGCTTCTCCGAGTAGAGCGATTGAAAGCCCAATGTCACTGGTTCCCTACGATGATCGCGACGGCTGGATCTGGCTGGACGGCCAATTCACTCCCTGGCGTGAAGCGAAGGTGCACGTACTGACCCACGCCCTGCACTACGCCTCCGCCGTATTCGAAGGCGAGCGGATGTACGGCGGTGAGATCTTCAAGCTTACCGAACACACCGAGCGCCTGTTCAGGTCGGCGGAAATCCTCGA
>JAYTXV010000185.1:0-3060 GCA_043742805.1 Caulobacteraceae bacterium
GAGATGGCTGCTGGGGTGATTGATCGCAGCCGTCGCGGGGGCGTCTCAAAGGGCCATGGCAGTGTTCAGGTTCAACGATCGTCGGCGAACTGCCGACGAAGCGCAAGGGCGGCGCCGTGTCTACGGCTGTGGTTAGCCGGCGTTTAAAGTCAAGACGACGGGCCAGCCAGATTAAGGTGAGCAGACGACTCGAAGCGTCGGGCGTCATACTTCTTAGACGGCGTTTGAGATCGCGGTTTCATGTTGTTATTGGTTAGGTTGGTGACGGCCCAGACGGCTCTACAGAAGAGCCGACACGAAAGGCGCCGCGCCTTTCGTGTCGGTATGGAAAGTCTTATACCCTAGGGGTATATACTATCGAGCGCTAAATTGGCGACAATGACCCAAGTCCGGTTCACCTTGCTCCGTCTCTCCGTATATTAACGCGGCGCCATGCGGATCGCGCCGTCCAGGCGCACGTCCTCACCGTTGAAATAGCCGTTGGTGACCATCGTCAGGGCCAGCTGGGCATACTCATCGGCATGACCGAGGCGCTTGGGGAAAGGCACGGAGGCGGACAGGGCTTCCTTAACCTGCGGCGGGGCGCCGTTCATCAGCGGGGTCTCGAAGATGCCGGGCAGGATGGTATTGACCCGTATGCCCTCGCTGGCCAGGTCACGGGCGATCGGCAGGGTCATGCCGACGACGCCACCCTTGGATGCCGAATAGGCCGCCTGGCCCATCTGGCCGTCTTCCGCCGCCACGGAGGCGGTGTTGACGATGGCGCCGCGTTCACCGTCTTCATCCACGTCCAGGGTCAGCATGCCAGCCGCGCTCTTGGCGATGCAGCGAAAGGTACCGACCAGGTTGATCTGGATGATCCAGTTGAAGGCGTCGAGGGGAAAGTGCTTGATCTCGCCGGTCTTGCGGTCGCGGCCGGCGGTCTTGGCGGCGTTGCCGGTGCCGGCGCAATTGATCAGAATCCGCTCCTGGCCGTGCGCGGCCCGGGCCTTGGCGAAGGCCGCGTCGACCTCTTCGTCGGAGGTGACGTTGCACTGGCAGAACAGCCCGCCCACGTCGGCCGCGACAGCCTCACCCTTGGCGTCATTCATATCGAAGATGGCGACCTTGACGCCCTGGGCGGCCAGAGCGCGGACCGTGGCTTCGCCGAGGCCGGAAGCGCCGCCGGTGACCACCGCGGCGACCGAAGAATTGAGTTTCATCGAGCTTGTCCCTGTTTTTCCGCGACCGACGCGGCTCCGGGCGCGGTTTAGCGCCTGGACGCCCGACGCAAAAGCATCACCCTGCGTCAACGCGGTTCAGGCGCTCGCTTTGAGAACAGTCCGTCTCGGAAATGGAACAATCTATCCCATGTCCCTGGGTTGGCGGCGGCGTTGGCCATGCCTGGATGTCGTCCAGGCGCAACAACGCCCAGAGCGCCATGATGGTCGCGGAAAAGCTGATCAGAGCGGTGGAGATATTCATGGCCGCCTCACAGCACCGAGTCCTGCATGAGCAGCTGCGACATCGTCCGGACACCATGAGCATTGATGGTAACCCGGGCTCGGATCGGCAATCAGACCACGTCGCGCAACAGATCAAGCCAAGCGACCTGGGAGAGGCGGTCGGCGCCTGACAGGCTCAGCAAGCACGTCGCCGGCCTCGAACTTCGACTGAGCGTGCGTGCCCCGATCTACCGCCTGGCCCTGGATTTCCCCAAGACCCCAGCCTGATCACCTCGCCCGCTGACTCCACTGATCGAGGTCACGCTCGGCTCCCATGTAGGCGAGGCCCGAGGCGATGGAGACCAGTTCGCCGCCGCCTTCCAGTTTCGCCTCGCCGAACCGCCTGGCGAAGATGCGCCGCACGGCCGGCACGAACGATGAGCCGCCGGTCAGGAACACACGATTGAGCCCTTCCGGCCCCAGCCCCGCCCGGTCCAGGGCCTCGTCAACGGCATGCTCGATTCTCGTAAGCTCCGGCTTGATCCAGGCTTCGAAGTCGGCGCGATGGACGGTTTTCTCGATCCGCACCGAACCGGCTTCGAACAGGAACACGGCCTGTTCCTCGGCAGACAGGGCCTCCTTGAGGCTTGAGACCGACTGATAGAGCCGGTAACCGTGGTTGTCGTCGAGCACCTCGACCAGGGCCGCCAGCTTGGCCGATTCCAGGGCCGTGCGCACCAGCCCCCGGATATCGCGCATGTCGCGCGAGGCGCGCAGCAGGGCCAGCTGCTCCCAGCGGGCGAAAGCGGTGAAATAGCGGTTGGGGATCGGCAGGATGTTGTCGAAGGCCTTGTAGGACGAACCCCGGCCTAGCTCTGGCGAGACCACATGGTCGATGATCCGATAGTCGAAGGCGTCGCCGGCCACCCCGACACCCGCGTTGGCCAAGGCGGTCGAACGGATCTCGCCGCCGGCGTCGCGGTGGAAACGGACGATGGAGAAGTCGCTGGTGCCACCGCCGAAATCTCCCACCAGGACCGTGGCGTCCGTCGTCAGTGTCCTGGCGAAAAAGAACGCCGCAGCGATCGGCTCGTAGGCGTAGCGGATGTCGTCGAAACCCAGGCGGGCGAACGCGGTCTGGTAGCGGGTGAGGGCAAGGTCGGGGTCGGGCCGCAGCCCGGCGAAATTGACCGGCCTACCAATGATGGCTGTGCGCGGCCCCTCCGCCCAAGCGTCGCCCGCATGAGCCCGCAAGCGCAGCAGAAAAGCCGATAGCAGGTCCTCGAACTCATAGCGGCGGCCGAGAATCCGGGTTTCCTGGAACAGGGGGCTGGCGGCATAGCTTTTGAACGACTGGATAAACCGCGTCTCCAGCGGCTCTTCCAAGTAGGCCTCGATGGCCCACGGCCCGGCTTCGACCACCCGCCCGGCCGCCTCGCCCTCGGCAGCGTGGAAGCTTAGCGCGGAACGGAAGGCGACGATCTCGGCGGCCGGGGCCGCGAAACTGATGAGGCGCGCCTCGCCGTCCTCGGCGAGGGTCGAGATCACCGTATTGGTGGTGCCGAAGTCGATCCCGATGACGCCGGCGGCGGGACGCGTCGCCGAATTCACCCCAGATGCGGCTCCACGGCCACCC
>JAYTXV010000186.1:0-7136 GCA_043742805.1 Caulobacteraceae bacterium
GTGATTTTAATTTCCATGATATTACCTCAGTCTCCGTTGGTAATTAAATTTCGAGAAAAATTATGTATTTATGACATAACTTAACAGCCTGAGTGTTACTTTTATCCCCGCTCTCGTCAATCATAATATCTTGCAACCGCGCAAGGGCCTCGGGCGCGGCTCGGTAAGCCGAGTCTAGCGGAACCGATAGACGCAATATCTGCTTACCCTCGATATAGATCAGCCCATGGCGACCCAATTCGTCGATCATCAGCGGTAGATGCTTTCGCTCCGTCGCAGTCAATACGAGTTGGTCAAGCGAGATAATACCATCTGACTGGGCAACAAGTTTTTGGTATGCCCCTTTAAGAGAGAAGGCCTTGGCGGGACCTTCGTGACGGGTATCAAATATAACGAACCTGGAGTCATCTTCTATGTGCACCAATAGACTGCCCACCGCGTCCTGACGCCACCGCTCGATGGCGAGCCTCAACTCCAGTGTATAAACGGCAATGGCTTCATCGCCGGCGAAACTACCCGTAAAATAATAAGCCATGTCCACCCGGGCCGACGGGGACACACCCGAATAAACGTAATCGTAGGCCGGAAAGGGCCTCAAGTTAACTATACCAAATGACGCGGGATTCGAGACGTAAGGGCTGAATCTATCGAAACGCAGCCTTCCAAAACCGCTAGGTGGCTCCAAATGCGATAGTGCGGTCATTCGTCGCGCCATCTCGTCATAGGCCGCCGGCTTCTCTCCCGGAAAGCCAAATATCAAATTCCAAAGGGGTGTAATTCCAAGCTCTTTGCACCATTTCAAGAGCTGTACGTTCTGTATACCGGACACACCTTTTTTCATTAATTTTAATATGTCAGTGTCTAGATTTTCTATTCCGGGCTGAATTTCACTTAAACCGGCTTTTTTGTATGTAACAAGCTGGTCTTTTCGTAAATTAGCCTTGGTTTCGTAAAATAAAGACAAATCCATATTCAATTCAACCAGTTTCGGAAGAAATTCGTCAAAATATTGATATGGTATGATATTGTCAGCTGCCGATAGATTGCGCGTTTTATCGCCATATTTTTCCAAAAGATATTGTATTTCTTCGATCGCTCGGCTAGCTGATTTGTATCGAAATGCCATTGTAGTGCCATTTAAACCGCAGAACGTGCAATGGTTCTTTTGGCCCCACCAGCACCCGCGCGACGTTTCGAAAATCACGCGAGCGGGCGGCCTGTCGTCCTCTCCACGCCGATCGTGTTGTGCGAAGAAGTCATCGAAGTCAGGGAACGGCAGCCGGTTCATGTCAACCGTCTGCTCGGGTTCGGGGACCACATCCGGCTCGCCATCGACGCAACCCTCGAAGTGATTGCGGGTTACGATGTTGTTCGCCGTCACTTGACGCCCCTCCAGGACCTCCCGGACATAGGTCGGAAACGCCGTGTCGCCCTCGCCGATACAGACCGCGTCGATGAACGCGAAGGATTTCATGGTCGCTAAGCCCATCGGCCCCTCACAGTTCGACCCTCCAAACACAATGTGAAGGTGAGGGAATTGCGCCTTGAGACGCTTGGCAAGCGTCAGGGATGCCACGTGTTGCTGAAACACTGACGTAAATCCGACGATCTTGATCGTGTTCCAGTCGTGTAGCTTGATACAGTCCTCAAGAAACACCTCGACCCGGGACCGGCAGAGCCGGGCGTGATTCCAAGCCTCCGCGAGTTTCTCAGGCGACGTATTTTTCCGGTGGGCCGTGCGCCCTCCCATGATGACGTCCTGATAGTAGTCGTTGTCACTTGATGGAGAGGGTCCCCAGAGCGCCTCGGCGAATATCCACTCTCCGATCAGATCGGTGTTGTGCGGGGCGCCGTTGGACGGGGTCGCGTAGACCTCTTCGCCCACCAGATCGGCGAAGCCGGCGTTGAAATAGATAACTCGGCTGGTGATACCCACGGCCGTAAGAGCCGACTTGAGAAGGCCAAGGCCAAGCGAAGGCCATGACGTCACGGCGAACGGCATCTGAATTAGCGCGACGTCATATCGGTCGTCCAGATCTTGGTTCAAAGATTTGCCCCTATCGTCCGTCAAGGTGTTCACAGCCTTGCCGCAAGAGGACAACAGCGTCGACGCCGAAAACCGGAAATGTCAATAATTGTCCCGTGACAGATTGTCGTCTGCCGGTTTCCATCTTGAGCTGGTTTTACGAACGGGCGCGGGGACAAAATCCCAGAGCAAATTGCATAAAAGGATGTCGGCCTGATCGATAGCAACCTGGAAATCGCGGGGGAGCGGGCTAGGGATCGGACGTTGCGGGTAAAACTGCGCCTCCTCGACGCACACCTGGAAATGGAAGCTTTCTCCATCCGGGACACCGATGGCTCGGTCAGGGGCGAGCTACTCGCCCGCGTCTCAGAGATGATCCGATGTGAAGCGGTCACCCGTGAGGGTTAGGGTGTGCTGCCTGATGTGTTCGAAACCTTCTTCATGACGGTCGCCGACGCTCCCAAGCAGAGTCGCGACGCTGACAGGACAGCGGACATGGTAGTGCGTGGCGGGACCCGTTGGGGAAAATGGCTTGGTTTTCCACTCATCCGAACCAGCCTAATGAGGCCAGGGTTGGCTGAGGGCTCGCGCTCCGACGGGCAGGCCCGGGGGCCAGAGACGGCTCTGTTCGAATATTGGCGTCAGGAGGCGTCGCTCATGCCGCCGGCGATGCAACCCCTGTTCCGCTGGCGAATGGCCTGGGCGAGGGCGGAGGAAACCTGGACCGGATCGAACGCTACGGACCAATAACGGGAGGCGATCCCGGCGCTTGGCGCCGAGCTTCAGACCATGAGCCGCCAGCTTGGACTTGGCGGAATCGGCGCGGCGGCGGGGGGGGCAATATGTGGCAAACTCCCGATAGGTCGAAGACCCGAGGAGCGCTTCACGCCCCAACCAACCCGTCAGAGAGAAATATCCGTTAGACTGCCCCGTAATTTTTGACTAAAGATGAAATCAAGAATTTTTGCGTTTGGGTCGGCACTCACCGTTATTTCTTGCGGGTGAATTCCACGTGCGGATCAGGCCAGTTGGTTGAATGGGACGAGGGCTAGTTCCAAGTTCTTTCTAAGGGCTGACCTTGAAATCGAAAGCCTAAGGGGCTGGCTCGCGAAAAGTATTTACGAGTGGGCAGGCAAACTCGGCGCCTGAGAATGAAAAGTGCGGGACGCTGAATGCGCAAAATAGCAATTGTTGAAGATGATGCTGCGGAACTTGGTCGGTTGACCGAGATCCTGGCCGCGCATGGGCGGTGCGTCGTTTTTGGCGACGGCGAGTCCTTTCTTCGTGCATTGCATCGAGATACTTTCGACTTGGCCTGTATCGACTGGAACCTGCCGGAAATGACCGGTGTGGAACTTGTCGAGCGCATACGGGGCGGTGGCCAAGCGCCCAGCCTTCCCATCATCCTGATCACCGCCCGAAGTTCCGATGAAGATGTCGTGGCGGGATTGGTTTCAGGCGCCGACGACTATGTCACCAAGCCTGTTCGCGCCGTGGTGCTCGGCGCCAGGATCGAGACACTGTTACGGCGGCTGGCTCCGGCCCTGACCGACCGGATTGAGACTTACGGCGAATTCAGTTTTGATCGCTCGACGGAGACAGTCACCAGGGGCGACGAAGCGAGTGTGCTGACCGCCAAGGAATTCAACTTGGCGTTGCTGTTTTTCCGCAACCTGCAGCGCCCGTTGGCGCGGACCTATCTGATGGAAGAGGTTTGGGGCGCCTCGGCGACGGCCTCCTCCCGCACCCTCGACACGCATGTGTGCCGACTGAAGACGAAGCTCGGACTGACGCCAGCCAGCGGATATAATTTCACGCCGGTCTATGGGTTCGGTTACCGTCTGGAAAAAACAGCGCCGGCCATGGCCCAGATGGCCACAAGCTAAAACGGCCCACCTAATGTAGGGTGCGACGGTGGCGGACATCGTGACAAACGAAGCCCCTGCGGTCAGATCGGTTTTTTCGACGCGCAGTCGCCTTGTCCTTGAGTGGCTCGGGTTAACCATTGCTGCTTCCGCCTTGCTGGCCGCCCTGGTTTTGACCGGAGCGACGGGGCACCTCGACAACGGCATCTATGATTTCGCGCTCAGGCTACAGCATCGGCCGGCGGCGGCGGATATCGTGATCGTCGGTTTCGACGATCAGACCGTGCACAGGCAGGGCGATTGGCCCTGGCCGCGCCAGCTTCACGCCTCGATCCTTGCAAAAATAGCGCGCGACAAGCCCAGATCCATCATCTTCGAAGTCTTGCTCACAATGAAAGGCTCCGCATCGGGGGACGAGGCTCTTCTCAAGGTCATGCGGCTAGCTCCAATCTTCATCCCAGAAGTGCTTGACGAACGAGGGCCAAGCGCCGGTGGTTATTTGACCACCCCGACAGCCGAGTTCGCGGCGGCGGCGGCGGGAATGGGGCAGGGCAATCCCACTCCAGACAGCGATGGGATCGTTCGGCGGGCCGTTCTGGTCTCCCAGGTCCAGGGCAAGCCGCTACCGAATCTGATGGTGTTGGCCGCCGGCCATAAGACGATGGACCGGATTTTACCGGAAAACCCGCCTCGACCATTTTCGCACGGCGCCATGCCGTCTCCGGACGAAGCCCTTATACCCTACGCGGGCCCCCCTGGTCGCTACGCCCATGTCTCCGCGTTGGATGTGATCGACGACAAGGTCGCGCCGGGATTTTTCAGGGATAAATTTGTCCTGGTGGGGGGGACCGCGCCCGGACTTCTCGACAACTACCTTACACCCCTGTCCGGCGCTGAGGGCATGCCCGCTGTCGAGATCGATGCCAATATACTCGACGCCGTGCTGCGCGGATTTCTGATCCGCGCAGCACCTATCTCGGCTCAACTTGCCTTGTCGTTGGGGCTTTTGTGGGTGTTTTGCTACGGAATCTTGCGACTGAAGCCTCGCCAGCTGATCATCCAGGGCATCCTTGGAGCCCTGATCTGCCTGGGAGGCGCGGTGGCCGGCATTCTCTGGCTCCGCACCTGGCTGCCACCGACACCGGTGCTGATTACGGGAACCCTGCTGCAGGTCGTCTGGGCGTCCCGGCGTCTGCAAGCGGCCAGTGACTATCTGGCCCGCGAACTGGCAGACCTTCAAACCCGCGCGGGTGGGGCCATCGTGCCCGGTATGGAACGTTCGGAACCGATCATCGGCGATAGCGTCTCACGCCAGATCATCCTTATCGACGAAACCCGAGATCGCATTCGCGCCCTGCGCCGGTTCGTCAACGACGTTCTGGCCAACTTTCCCGATCCGGTCATGGTTGTGAGCGTCCGAGGTAGGATTCTGACATTCAATCCGGCCGCCACCTTGCTGGGGCGCCGCCTCGGCTACACCATCGAGATCGGCGCCCAGATCCAGCCCCTGCTGAAGGATCTCGAAACGGCGGCCGGTGATGGCCTGCGGCTTTGGCCCCCTCTGCTGGTTCCGGGCGGAGAGACCCCGCGGGGCGTTGGCCCCGGTGGCCGGATCCTTGAAGCCCGCTACACCATAACCGGTGAGGACGACGGAAAGCCGAGAGGCTGGACAATACAATTGGTGGATGTCACCGCGCTGGTGTCAGCCATGCGCCAGCGTGAGGAGGCGCTGAAGCTGTTTACTCATGACATGCGCGCGCCTCAATCGGCGATCCTGGCGGCTCTTGACCACAAGGAATTCCAGAGCGTGCCGGCCGCTATGCGCGAAGGTATCAGGAGAAACGCGTTGCGTACGCTCAGTCTGGCAGACGGTTGGGTTCGCTTGGCGCAGGCTGAGTCCACTGATTATACGTTCGAGCCCATTGATCTGTTCCATACGCTGAGCGACGCCACGGACGCGCTTTGGTCGATCGCCCAGGCGGCGTCGATCCAAGTGATCATCCACGATCCCGGCCGCGAGTACGTGGTCGCTGCGGACCGTGGTCTCCTGTCGCGCGCCCTGATCAATCTGATCGACAACGCGATCAAGGCCAATTCTCCGGGAAAGTCGGTGACGTGCACCCTCGGCCCCACACTACTGCACGGCCGGCCCGCCGTAGCCCTGACCGTCGCCGATCAGGCCTACGGCATGAGCCGCGACCAACGGGCGAACCTGTTCAAACGTTTCGCCCGAACCACCACCCATGGCGCGGACGGCCGCAGCCGCCCTGTGCGGTTTGACAGTGTCGGCCTGGGCCTGGCGGTCGTTCATACGGTCGTGACCCGGCACAACGGGCATATCGATTGCGAGAGTGAAGTCGACATCGGCACCACCTTCACGATCAGCCTGCCACTCTACGAAGATGAAGAGGGCGCCCAAGCGTTCGGCGACGCGACCCAGATATCGACATAATAGAAAATCTTGGACCAGAATCACGAGGAGACATCATGGCGCGTATCAAGGCCGGCGAAATTTACCTGGAGTATGATTCACACGGGCCGGAGACCGGCGAGACCATCCTGCTGATCATGGGCTTGGGGGCCCAGATGACCCGATGGTCTCCTGCGTTCGTCGAGAAGCTGGCGGCCAAGGGCTTTCGGGTGATCCGATTCGACAACCGCGACATCGGTCTGTCCGAAAAACTGGAGACGGCCGGCCCACCGGATATGGTCGCCATCATGACGGCGCTGTCCCAGGGAAAGACGCCCCCCGCCGCCTACACCCTGAGCGAGATGGCCAGTGATGCGGTGGGGCTGCTCGACGCTCTGAGAATCGACCGGGCGCACATCGTCGGCGCATCGATGGGCGGCATGATCGCTCAACTGGTGGCGGCCGACCACCCAGCGCACACTTTGTCGCTCACATCGATCATGTCCACCACGGGCGCCCCGGAGCTTCCTCGGGCCACACCCGAGGCCATGGCTCGCTTGAACACCCCGGCCCCGCACCCCGGCGAGGATCTCGAGGCCTATGTCGCCCACTCGATCGCCAGCGCCAAGGTGATGGGCTCTCCGGCCTATCAGGTGTCGGACGCGGACCTGCGGGACCAGGCCATCGCCAATGTCGAGCGCAGCTACTATCCGGTCGGATTCCAGCGCCAATATGCCGCTATCCTCGCGTCCCCGGACCGCCGCGCCCAGCTGGCGGGCGTAACCGCGCCCTCGCTGGTGATCCATGGCCAGGCGGATCCGCTGGTTCCCGTCGA